>JACREA010000204.1 GCA_016218465.1 Nitrosomonadales bacterium
GCATGATGCCGCGCCTCAAGCAGTTCCGCGTGGCGGGCATCTTCGAGATCGGCATGGCTCCTTATGACAACAACCTCGCGCTGATCCACATCAACGACGCGCAGAAGCTGTTTCAACTTGGTGATGCGGTAACCGGTATCAGCGCCAAGCTGCGCAACATCGATCTCGCCCCGATTATCGCAAGAGAGCTGCAAAGCAAATTGCCGCCTGACATGTACGCCAACGACTGGACGCATCAGAACAGCAACTACTTCCGTGCGGTGCAGATGGAAAAGAAAATGATGTTCATCATTCTGTCGCTGATCGTCGCGGTGGCCGCGTTCAACATCGTCTCCACGCTGGTGATGGCCGTCACCGACAAGCAGGCCGACATTGCGATCCTGCGCACCCTGGGCGCATCACCGCGCAGCATCATGAAAATCTTCATCGTGCAGGGGGTGGTGATCGGCGTCATCGGCATGCTGCTCGGCAGCGGCGGCGGCATCGTGCTGGCGCTCAATCTGGATGTGGTCGTGCCGTTCATCGAGCGCCTGTTCGGCGTTCAATTCCTCGCCAAGGACGTGTACTACATCAGCGAACTGCCCTCCGATTTGCGCTACGACGAAGTTCTGCTGGTATCAGGAATATCGTTCCTGATCAGTTTGCTTGCCACGCTCTATCCGAGCTATCGCGCATCGCAGACCCAACCTGCGGAGGCATTGCGCTATGAGTGACCAGAGGGCTGAGGACCGAGGACTGGGGACTGAGACGGTCATTGCCTGCCGTGACTTGTGCAAGACCTTCACGCTGGGCAAACTGGATGTGCCGGTGCTCAAAGGCATCAATCTCGAAGTGCGGCGCGGCGAGCGTATCGCCATCGTCGGCGCATCCGGCTCCGGCAAAAGCACCCTGCTGCATTTGCTCGGCGGACTGGATAACGCCAGCAGTGGCAACGTGCAGATACTCGGGCAGGAAATACAGCAAATGGACGAGACACGCCGGGGAGAATTGCGCAATCGGTCTCTTGGCTTCGTGTACCAGTTCCATCACTTGTTGCCCGAGTTCACCGCTCTGGATAACGTCGCGATGCCGCTGTTGATCCGCAGGATGCAACGCAGCGAAGCCGAACCGCGCGCCGCCGCGATGCTGGAACAAGTTGGACTGGCGCATCGCCTCCAGCACCACCCTTCAGAACTGTCCGGCGGCGAGCGTCAGCGTGTCGCCGTAGCGCGTGCGCTGGTGACCGAACCGGCTTGCGTGCTGGCCGACGAGCCCACCGGAAACCTCGACCGCAGCAGCGCGCAAGCCTTGTTTGAACTGATGCAGCAACTCAACGAAAAGCTCAACACCAGCTTCATCGTAGTCACCCACGATCATGAGCTGGCAGGGCGTATGCAGCGTCAGTTGCATCTGGTGGATGGGGTGATATTGAGTGAATAGGATTTCTGGAGTCTTGCGCAGAAAGTCTATTTGCTTGCCATGCTTCCCGCTATTCGCTTGTTAGTTTTACGATAATAAACAAGGAGGGTATACAAATGCCAAGACACGCACACCTCGGTTTATCAATCGCATTATTTTTCTGCCTTCCGATATCCAACGCGGAAGCGGGCATGAATAAATGCACGGATGGGAGGCAGATTACCTATACGAACGAACCGTGCGAAAAAACGGGTTTAACCTCTGCCGGCCCTATTAAAGACGCTGTGACGGTTATGCCTCTTATCCCGAAAAACCAGACAGATCCATCAGAAGAATCGGGCAAAGAAAATGGGGCGAACAATATTCCCAGGAATAAGGCTCCCAGGAATGATGATTCAGGCGCTGATGTTTCTAGGGATGCAACGACCAAGCCGATAAGCCCACTGGTAGACAAAATGCCGGAACGGTAAGTAAGTATCTGACACATTACTCATGCGGGAGTACTCCGCCACTTTGCCCGTAGCGTAGTCATAGCTTTACTAACTTGAGGGAGAAGCGACTCGCCTGCGCAGCACCACCATGTACGAATGGCTAAAGCCCAGCTTCCGGTAAAAGTCCAGCGCAGCTTTGTTATCCCGGTCTGCAAGCAAGGTGACGCGCGTCATCCCGGACGTCTTTGCCCAAGCGAGAATATACTCAACCAGCCGCCGTCCCAGCCCTTTGCCCCGGTACCCGTTACGGACTATCACGTCCTCCAGCACCGCCACCCGGCAGCCTTCCGCCGTGCTGATGGTGGTCAGCACGTTCGCCATGCCCGCCACCTTGCCCTGATCGCGCAACACAAAAAGTCTGCCCAGTGCCGGGTTTTCCAGAATCAGGCGTAAGCCGCGCAACTGTTTCCCGTGATCCGGACAGAAATCACTTTCCAGCGTGAACAGTTCTGCGAGCAGATCGGCAAGTTGATCGAGGTCGCTATGCTCCGCTGGCGAAATTTCAATTTCCATTGCCACTCAATCTTCCGCATCAACCAGCAACACTTCACCCCTTACACATGCAGCCCCGGGTGCCGCGGACGGACCCGAAGCAAGCCAGTAGGCGGCGGCCATAAAGAGGGTGCCGCTGATCGTGTTGCCCAATGTCACCCATAACAGGTTGTGCCACATGCCCGCCAGACTGACGGTGTCGGGATGTTCACCCATCAGAGCGATGCTGAAAATCGTCATGTTGGCTATAGAGTGCTCATAGCCGC
>JACREA010000201.1 GCA_016218465.1 Nitrosomonadales bacterium
CGGTCATTCAGGCGGCCTTGAAACTGCTGGGTATTACCGACCTCGCTCCGAATATGTTGAAACAGGAGTAAGCGCATCCATTTGTCTTTTCAAGTGCTCAACAGCAGCCCCAAACTCTGCAAATTGGGAAGTTACATTTTCAGCAACAAATCGGGAGCGGGACTACCGTGGCAACGATGATGTCGTTCTGCACACGGATGATATAGCGGCTGTCGATTTTTTTGATGCAATTGAAAACCTCTGATATGTCAGGCCGCCCCTCACGACCATCAAAGGTTCGCGCATCATCAATAAAGATCACGTGTCCTCGAACAGGGTGAGCCTCGATCTGGTTCAGTGAAATGAGTATCGGGTCTTCGACTTCGCCCTTGCCGGTTTCTCCGCCGCTGTAATGTCCGTCGAGCCAGAATACCGCCGGCTCTTGCAGCTTGGCAAGAATTCCCGGTAATTCCCTTGCGCAGTCTCCATGCGCGATACGGACATTCTGGTCAGCCGCAAACCGCGCGCAGGCCTTTTTGTGGAGAGCCTCGTCAACCTCGATTGAGATCACGCTTGCATACAAGTCCTTGACCGCCGCCACCGTATCGCCATAGTACGTTCCCGTCTCGATGAACAAGCTGGGATGTGGATTCGGGATGTTGTGCCGGATTACTGACAACTTTACCGATTGCGGCGGCAGTGAATATTCCCCTCGGAGAATTGCCTCGCAGTAGCGCCGTTCCCGGCGGCGGCGATCATTCAACCGTTTCAGCGAGCGAAAGAATCCTTTTTTTTGCGGCATAATTTTTACTCCAGAAATATTCAGGTGAGCGCGCCGAGCAACCGGAACACCCGGTCAAAACGCATCTCCCAGGTATGTTCCCGCAAGGCGCGCGCCCGCCCTGCCCGGCGGATCGTTTCCGCCTGATCAGGATCGGACAACAGCCAGCGGATTTTTCCGAGAAGATCATCGAAGCCGGTGTAGGTGACGATCTCGCGACCGATATCATAAAACGGAACCAGCTCCTCATGATGCTCCGTTAGGTAAAGCCCGCCGCTCATGGGCACTTCAAAATCCCGCCCTTTCAGGCAATACGTTTCCTTGTGCCCCAGCACCCCGCCGAAGCCGAGATTGATTCTGCTGCGCGACCAGGTGCGCACCATTTCCTCCATCGTCAGCGGCCCGCTCGGCCAGCCGGGGCCGAAGGCTTCCACGCGCACCCCCGCCTCGTGCAGCCTGCCGATGATCTCCGGGCGGTTGCCATAACATTGCCCGACAAAGGAAACGTCGTACACCTTGTCCTCGTCGTAAGGCCGGTGTATGGCCGGGTTCGCGCCTTCTGGAAGGTAGAACGGGGTAGCGCCTTCGACAACGTATTTTTCGAGGGCATCCATGGTGCTGGTCCAGCACAGATCGAAATAACGGCAGATGTCTCTGGCTCCCGCCGCATGGCCGTTGCGCCTCCTGCCGACAAAGGTTTCCTTGTCGTTCAGCGCGAGGTTGACCATAGGCGCGCCAAGGCTGCGCAGCTTTTCCAGAATATCGGCATTCACCTGCTCACCGGACAAATAGGCAAATATCGCGTCAAAGGGGCGCTCGGCAGCCCAGGCTTTTGCAGACTGCAACAAACCGGCATTCATCGCTTCCTTCCAGCCGGCATCGCCCGGCTGCTTGCCTGCGGCAAGTTCTGGGTCGCGCCAATCCAGATGTTTCACCTCACCGAAAGCGGCCAGCGAAGGGCCAAGCGAAGGGCCTTCCCAGTTGTAGCTGTGGTAGATCGCGAGGATATGCAGGTCACCTTTCGCTTTGGGCGTCCTGCCCGGAAAGCGGGTGGCAATCCGTGCGCTGATTTCCGCTTCACCGGGAACCGAGAGACCGCGCGATAAAAAAATTGTTTGGTAACGTTCAGACTCTTTTTGAAGGTGCCGGCGTTTTCTTCCAGACCGAAACTGGTTGCGCAATTTCTGAAGAGTTCCCATCCCTCTTCGTCCGCTATTATTGATGTTAACATTATTCATGACAGATAATTGACAACATCCCCCACGCAGTGGCACAGCGCACCAGTATGGCTTTGTCCGCTACGCGGTAACTATATGACGAGCTGGATTCCCGCCTGCGCGGGAATGACGAAGTGGTAAGTATTGCATGCTGCACTCGTTTAGGTTTGTGTCACCAATTATGTAAGGCTCAATAGCTACCAACTGCATATCCGCTGCGAGAATGCATGTCCGGTAGTGTGGTAAGAACGCGAATTCCGGCGAAACAGGAGAGGATCGAGGGTAGAGCCAATATCAAGATAGATATTCTGCTGGTTTGCCTGCCACATTTCGTGGATCAAAATTTCGGACAGGGGGCCTGCAGCAATAAGAAAAATGGCGTTGCGGTGTTGGGTCGCCTTCAGGTCCAGAAGTCCTCGAATTTGTTCCCGGTACTTTTCCCAGTAAACCACACAGTTTCCCGGGATAGGAATGAAATCCACTATCGGAACATATCGCTCGAGTTCAGAAACACGCGCCTTGCTGCCCGAGCAAAGAATGACAGACTTTTTGGACTCTCTTACAGCGGGCAAAAATCGTTCATTGAAACGTGGAAAATTGGCATTCACCCAAATATTTGAGAAGGTAAGATTCTCAAGTGGTGTGCGAACAGAGTCCAGGAGAAATTTATGATTTATCTCGTCGCAACATGTACAGGAAAGACCGTAGAGATAATTCTTGTCAACGCAAAGAAGGGAGTGCCGAAGATCTCTGCGGAAAACGAGGTTCTTGTCTTTTTTGTACAGCCACCCATCCTTGTTGCCGACGGTCATGTTTTTTAGGACGCTCGCCTCGCCATCAGCAAAGCGTGCCAAGGCGAGAGAGTTTGATTCAACAATCAAACGGAGCACTTCATCAAGGTCTTCTCGAAACAACTGCTGCATCATAGCGCCACCCCTGGTAGATAGTAATTCATTGTGCATATTTTATTCGGCGAGAATCTTAACGATCTTCTCGGCGGAATGCCCATCCCCAAAAGGAGACGTGGCAATAGTTTCAGGTGATATTTTAGCCCATTCGATATTAGCCAGGATTTCCCTGCCCACAAGACGGCCAAGTCCAACGTCAATAATTTCTGGCCTCTCCGTGGTCTCCCTGACGATTAGCACCTTCTTGTTAAAACAAGATGCTTCCTCCTGCAATCCGCCGCTGTCGGTGATTATGAAAGCCGACGAAGCGATCATTCTAAGCATGTCAATGTAGCCGACTGGCGCAATGACGCTCAGGTTGTGTGCCGTAAACCTGTGGCGGTGTTTTTGAACATTAGGATTCGGATGTATCGGCAAAATCAGGTTGAGCGCGGGGTATGCGATGGCCACGCGATTCAGCTCATCAAAGAGAAGATCCATAATGTCGTGATTTTCCCGACGATGAAGCGTTACCAATACATTATTGGAGTTGGCGGGTGGCGCAACATTGTATTGTTTACGTATGATCTCAACGGCATCCACGACAGTATTGCCAACCATGTGGATATTTCGTACGCCGGATCGCTCCAGATTTTGCTGCGCGCCACGTGTTGGCGCAAAACTAACCGAAGCAAGCTGGCCAATCAGAACGCGGTTTGCCTCTTCCGGAAATGGATTATCAAGATCGAAGGTACGAAGCCCAGCCTCCACATGCGCTACGCGGATCTTGTTATAGAA
>JACREA010000202.1 GCA_016218465.1 Nitrosomonadales bacterium
CGAATAATTACCAATGATTATGTTGCTTAAAAATTACGCCTTCTTGGCGCGTTTCGCGCCGTACTTGGAACGGCCCTGTTTACGATCTTTCACGCCTGCCGTATCCAGGCTGCCGCGCACCATGTGATAACGCACACCCGGCAAATCCTTCACGCGCCCGCCGCGCAGCAGCACCACCGAGTGCTCCTGCAAGTTGTGGCCTTCACCGCCGATGTAGCTGATTACCTCGAAACCGTTAGTCAGGCGAACCTTGGCAACTTTTCGCAGCGCCGAATTTGGCTTCTTCGGAGTGGTGGTATACACACGCGTACACACACCGCGCTTTTGGGGAGAACCCGCCAGAGCTGGCACTTTGCTTTTTTCTACGATTGCTACTCGCGGCTTGCGGATTAACTGGTTAATGGTTGGCATTTTCTACACGTCCTAAGTAATTCTAAAATTTCGTTAAAAATCATCAAATAAAAAATGCCGTCGCAGCAAGACAATAATTCATCCGCTGCGACGGAAAAAAGGTTGCGAATTCTAGAGAGAAACCCCAGACGTGTCAAGCAAATCGCCCGATGCAACCACATCAGCCTCTTGCAACTCGCGGCCATCGGCTATATCAATGCCCAAACGCTGTTTGCGTCGCGTGACGTGATAGGCCAACCCCGTTCCTGCCGGGATCAGGCGTCCAACAATGACGTTCTCCTTCAAACCGCGCAGGTCGTCTCGTTTGCCCATAATCGCCGCTTCGGTCAACACGCGCGTGGTTTCCTGGAATGAGGCCGCAGAAATGAACGAGTCGGTAGACAGCGATGCCTTGGTAATACCGAGCAGCACGAACTCGAATGACGCCGGATTCTTGCCTTCTTCGATCACTCGTTCGTTTTCTACCAACAAATCAGCGCGCTCGACTTGCTCACCGGTAATGAAACGGGTATCTCCGACGTCAGTGATTTGCACTCGGCGCAACATCTGGCGCACGATCACTTCGATGTGCTTATCGCTGATCTTCACACCCTGTAAACGATAAACCTCTTGTACTTCATCAGTAATGTATCGAGCCAATGCCGCAACCCCCAGCAATCGCAGGATGTCATGCGGATCAGCCGGGCCGTCCACAATCATTTCACCCTGGTTGACCACCTGTCCATCGTGTGCCAGCACATGTTTTTCCTTTGGTATCAGGAACTCATTAGCAACACCATCCACATCCGTTATCACCAGACGCTGTTTGCCCTTGGTGTCCTTGCCGAACGAAACCGTACCAGTCACCTCAGCCAGCATGCCGGCATCCTTGGGTACGCGCGCCTCGAACAACTCGGCCACACGCGGCAGACCGCCGGTAATGTCGCGCGTCTTGCTGCTTTCCTGCGGGATGCGCGCCAACACATCGCCCACACCTACTTGCTGACCATCCTCAACAGTAATGATCGAGCCCGTCTGGAAGGTCACGCTGACCGCAGTCTCGGTGCCGGTCAATGTTACTTCCTGGCCCGTTTTGCCATACAGGCGAACCATGGGACGCACGCCCTTGCTTTGGGCAGTGGTTCGTTTCGGGTCAATCACCACCAGAGTGGACAGACCGGTAACTTCATCGATCTGCTTGGCAACCGTCACGCCTTCTTCAACATTCTGGAAACTCACCTTGCCGGCATATTCGGTAATGATCGGACGGGTATGCGGATCCCATGTTGCCAGTACCACTCCCGCTTTCAATGTGTCTCCCTGCTTGGCTGTCAGGGTCGCGCCATAAGGAACCTTATGACGCTCGCGCTCGCGGCCGTGATCATCGGCTATGATAACCTCGGCACTGCGTGCAACCACGATCACCTCACCGCGCACGGTAGTCACCACACGCATATTCGGACTGTACTTCATCACACCATTGGATTTGCTTTCCACCTGACTGGCCACGACAGTACGCGAAGCTGCACCGCCGATGTGAAAGGTGCGCATGGTCAACTGGGTGCCCGGCTCACCGATGGATTGCGCTGCGATCACGCCGACCGCCTCACCGACATTCACCATGCCGCCACGCCCCAGATCCCGTCCGTAGCACTTGGCACACAAACCAAAGCGTGTTTCACAACTCAACGGAGTGCGCACACGCACTTCGTCGATGCCAAGCGTTTCAATACGCTCTACCGCCGTCTCATCCAGTAGCACACCGGCTTCGTATAACGTCTCGCCGGTTTCCGGATTGACTACATCAGCGCTAAGCACGCGTCCAAGGATGCGCTCGCTCAAAGCTTCGATGACTTCGCCACCCTCAACCATGGCCTTCATTGATGTGCCATTGACCGTACCGCAATCCTCTTCAATAACCACCAGATCCTGTGTCACATCCACCAAGCGGCGTGTCAAATAACCGGAGTTCGCGGTTTTCAGCGCGGTATCAGCCAACCCCTTGCGGGCGCCATGCGTCGAGATGAAATACTGCAACATGTTCAACCCTTCGCGGAAGTTCGCAGTGATCGGGGTTTCAATGATCGAGCCGTCCGGTTTGGCCATCAGGCCGCGCATCCCGGCCAGCTGGCGGATTTGCGCAGCAGAGCCGCGCGCACCGGAGTCGGCCATCATGTAGATGGAGTTGAACGACTCCTGCATCACCGGCTTGCCCTTGGCCATGCGCGGCGAGCCCGTGACGCTGTCGATCACAGACTCACTGCCCAGCTGTTCCATCATGGCCTTGGCCACCACATCGCCGGTACGCCCCCAGATATCCACCACCTTGTTGTAACGCTCGCCGTCGGTCACCAGGCCGGAGGTGTACTGGGTATAAATTTCCTTGACTTCTTTTTCAGCAGTGCCGATCAGCTCGCTCTTCTGCGGCGGCATCAACATATCGTCCACGGCAATCGAAATACCGGCGCGGGTCGCGTAGGTAAAGCCGGTGTACATCAGCTTGTCGGCCATAATCACCGTGTCGCGCAGTCCACACTGACGGAAGCTTGCATTGATTAAACGCGAAATTTCTTTCTTTTTGAGTGCCTTGTTGATCAACGCGAATGGCAGACCTGCAGGCAACACCTCGGACAACAATGCCCGTCCCACAGTTGTTTCATGGCGAACCCGTCTTTCAACCGGCTGCCCCGTCTCATCCTTGTGGATTTCTTTAAGACGTACCACCACCTTGGCTTGCAGCTCGACTTCGCGTGTCTCGTAAGCGCGCGACACCTCGGCGATGTTGGCGAACATCGAACCCTCACCCAGAGCGCCAACCTTCTCGCGGGTCATGTAGTACAGACCCAGCACGATGTCCTGCGACGGGACGATGATCGGTTCGCCGTTTGCTGGAGATAGAACGTTATTGGATGCCAGCATCAGGGTACGCGCTTCCATCTGCGCTTCCAGCGACAACGGCACGTGTACCGCCATCTGGTCGCCGTCGAAGTCGGCGTTGAATGCCGAACAGACCAGCGGATGCAACTGAATCGCCTTGCCTTCGATCAGGATCGGCTCGAACGC
>JACREA010000203.1 GCA_016218465.1 Nitrosomonadales bacterium
AATAACAAGTTGATTCATGCGGCAAAAGATAGCATATATGCTATCAATCCGCAACAGCGGGTTGATCAAAATTCAAGTCAACCCAACATCGAACGTATCAACTCCTGCTCTGCACCTATCCGATAGCCCATAGCTCTATAGCCGCGCTGGCGCTTTTCCCACATACGTTCCAGCGCCGGGTTGCCGGTATCGACGTAGTCATAGATCAGCACATGCGATTTGCTGGCGTGCTCGCGGTGCAGGCGACCGGCATATTGCTGCAAAGTGCCTTTCCACGAAATCGGCATCGCCAGCATCAGCGTGTCGAGGGGCGGATGATCGAAACCTTCGCCGATCAGCCGACCGGTGGCGAGCAATACGCGCGGCGCATCGCTGGGCAAAGCTTCCAGAGCTTCCAACAATACGGTGCGCTGTTTGCGGGGCATGCGGCCATGCAAGGCAAACAGATTTTCAATCTGTCCAGTAAGCGCCATCTCCAATTTATCGAGATGCTCGGTGCGCTCGGTGAGTACGATGATGCTGCGACCAGCGCGATAGGCTTGGAGTACGTCCTCGACAATTCGCTGGCTGCGCTCAATGCTGGAGACAAGCTGTCGAAAGATATCCTGAATACCCATGGTCAGATCACTGTTCAGCGGTGCAACCAGAAGTCGGGGAATCACCGTCAGTGATTGTGGCGCGCCTTCTGGCCGACTGGCTTCGTGGCGGATGGGGCCGCACTGCATAAAAATAATCGGATGCTGTCCATCGCGGCGTATCGGCGTCGCGGTGAGGCCGAGCACGTAGCGCGCTTTGGCTCGCCGCAGCAGGCCGTCGAATGAAACGGCGGAGATGTGATGGCATTCGTCCACCACGATGTGGCCGTATTGCTCGATCAGGTCGCTGATTTCGCCCTTGCGGGTGAGGGATTGCATAACGGCAATATCAATCTTGCCCGAGGGTTTGCGCTTACCAGCACCAATGGTGCCGAGGTCACCCTTCTCCAGACCCAGGAAAGTTCTCAACCGCTCCTGCCACTGCTTGAGCAGCTCAGTGCGATGAACAAGGATCAGCGTGTTGACCCCGCGCCGAGCAATGAGCGCGGCGGCGGTCACGGTCTTGCCGAACGCAGTAGGCGCACAGAGCACGCCGGTATCGTGTGCCATCATGGCCTTGACCGCCTTGTCCTGATCTGGGCGAAGCTGTCCGGTAAATTTCAGGGATAGCGGCTCTCCGGCAAACCGCTCATCGGAAAGTTCGAGCGCGATACCATTCTCATCGAGCAGCTTGGCTGCTGCGTCCAGGCAGCCTCTGGGCAAGGCAATGTGTTGGGGATAGTTTTCGGCACAACCGATGATGCGGGGCTTATCCCAAACCGGAAAGCGCATGGCTTGGGCTTTGTAAAATTCGGGGTTCTGAAATGCCGCGAGCCGGATCAGGCGATTCATCAACGATTGCGGCAGTTGGTTTTTCTCGAAGTAAATTTGATTGGCAAGCACGGCGGTAATCTTGTCTGGCAAAGTACCAACAATTTTCTTCGGCGGCAGCTTCCGTTTCCACGGTTCGCGTTCATCTTCTTCGGTGATAAACGCGACATCCAGCGGATGGCCACCGCCCGTTGCATTCTGAATGACGGATTCCAGTTCTGCCGGGGGCATGGGGCAGACCGATGCCAGAAACGCCCACTGATCGGGATGCGGCTGGAGAGCTTCGTCAACGAATATGCTGAAACCCTTTTCGCGCGCTTCTTTCTGAAGTGGCAGCGCGATCAGGTTGCCAAAACCGCCCTTGGGCATGGTGTCCTGATTGGGGAACAGCCGGTCATACGATTCAAGTTTCAGTTGCCGGGTGCGGGCGCAGGTGTGGCTGATGATGGCGGAACCGAGACGGCGCGCATCCCGTGCAGGCACGGCGGATGAAAAGAAAATCCAGGCATGGGCGCCTGCACCGGAGCGGGAGATTTCGATGGCGACAGGCACGCCCAACTCACGGCAGGAAACAGCAAAGGCTCTGACATCGTCTCGCCAGTCGGCCTCGTCAAAATCGACGGCGAGAAAATGGCAAATATCGTCGGTGAGCAAAGGATAAATGCCGACGACATGCTCGCCGACAAGGTGCTCGTAAATAACGCGATCATCAAGCGGTAACAGCAGGCGGTTTCCGCATTCGCTACATTTCACCAGCTTCTTGTCACACAGGCCGATTTTCCATTCATTGCCGCAGGCCGGGGTATAACCGGATCGTGTGCCATCCTTATTGACCCAGCGTATCGGGTAGACATCGGTGCGCCCACGGAACAGCCGCCGGAACAGGGCAATTTTTTCTTCGGTGCTCAGGCTCAGATTTGATCTGGCTGGTGGTGCAGGTGGCACCGGTACGGGAAGCTCGACGGAATGTGAAATGCCATGTTTTTTCAGCAGGGCGATCAGGCGGACATTCTCCGCGTGGAGCTGCGCGCACTCCTGCTCTTTATCGGCAAGTTGCTGAGCGAGAGTTTTCAACTTGTAAGGCGAATTACAAAACGCCCTATTCCCACTCAATCGTCGCAGGCGGCTTGCCTGAGATGTCGTACACCACGCGGTTGACGCCGCGCACTTCGTTGATGATGCGGTTGGAAACCTTACCCAGCAACTCATGCGGCAATGGAGCCCAGTGCGCAGTCATGAAGTCCTGCGTCTGCACCGCGCGCAAGGCGACTACCCATTCGTAGGTGCGCCCATCGCCCATCACACCGACGCTCTTGACTGGGAGGAATACGGTGAAGGCTTGGCTGGTGAGATCGTACCAGGTCTTTTTCGCCCCCTCTCCCCCGCCCTCTCCCGCGAGGGGAGAGGGGGTATTACGCAGTTCTTCGATGAAGATGGCATCGGCGCGACGCAGCAGGTCTGCGTATTCGCGCTTCACTTCGCCCAGGATGCGCACGCCAAGACCGGGGCCGGGGAA
>JACREA010000206.1 GCA_016218465.1 Nitrosomonadales bacterium
CGGCGCTGATGTTCATAGACCTCGACAAGTTCAAGCCGGTCAACGATACGTTCGGACACGAGGTCGGCGACCTGCTGCTGAAGGAAGTGGCGAAACGCCTGCAGGATTGCGTGCGCGGCTCGGACACCGCATCACGGCTGGGCGGCGACGAATTTGTCGTGCTGCTGCTGACCATCGAAGAGGAGCAGGATGCAGTAATGGTGGCGGAGAAGATACGCCATGCCCTCAACCAGCCGTTTGAACTGGCCGGGTACAGCCTGCACATCTCCTCTAGCATCGGCGTCGCCGTCTATCCGGAACACGGCGGCGACGAGGAACAACTGGTCAGAAACGCCGACATCGCCATGTACCACTCCAAGAACAGCGGGCGCAACAATGTCAAGCTCTACCAGCCCGGGATGCATGAAGACAGCGAATGAAGGGATGCCTGCATCGATCGGTTATTCCAATTTTCGTTTCAAACAACAATAATCTCGTAGGGTGCGTTTACGCACCAGTTGGCGATGGTGTGTAAACGCACCACATTAATTCCGTTTCTATCGCAAAACAGAATTAGGCTCACCGTCGAGAGCAGAAGTTGAGTCAGTCACTATCCGCCAGCCAGGATTGAATTAACACAAAGAATTGCAATGGCCAAATCCCTGATCTTCGCACATCGTGGCGCCAATAAAGAGGCGGCGGAGAATAACCGCTCCGCTTTCGACAAGGCGCTGGAATACCCGATTGATGGCATCGAAACCGACGTGCAACTGAGCCGCGATGAGGTTGCCGTGCTCTGGCACGACCGGTTTCTTGGCAAGCTCGGCTTGCCTGACAGGCGCATCGATGATTTCGACTACGCGCAGTTGCAGGGGATGAATTTCGCCGCACATTTTTCTCCGGGAGCAAGCCCGGAAGGCATCATGTCCTTGCAAGCGTTTCTGGATGCTTACCGTAAGCGTTGCCGCCTGCTGATCGAAATCAAAAACCGCGGTTGGGAATCGCCCTCGCGTCATGAAATAAAAGTGCGCCAAACTCTTGCGATGATCGGCGTGACGCATGACGACAAGATTCTTGTTTCCTCATTCGATCTCGACAGCCTGATCTTTGCGCACCAATGTGTGCCGCAGTTCCCGCTGGTTTACAACTTCGAGCCGGAGCAGACGCTTTCGGATGCGCAGCGTGTTTTAGTCGAGCAGCCTTTCCTGCACGGTCTTTGTTTGCCGATAAAGCCGCTGAATGACGCGATGGCCAAGCTGTTGCGTGACCATGAGAAAAGTATTGCCGTTTACACCTGCAACAGCGACGCGGAAATCAACAAGGCGCTGGAACTGGGCGTGGATATTCTCATCAGCGACGTTCCGCAAAAAGCCTTGCAGATGAGAGATCAATGAAACGCGATTTTTCGAAGCTAATTGGCCGCCAGTTCGACCTGTTAGTCTGCGGCGGGGGCATCTATGGGGCGTGGACTGCTTATGATGCGGCCTTGCGCGGCCTAAGTGTCGCCATTGTGGAGCAGGGCGACTGGGCCAGCGCAACCTCTTCCGCGTCCAGCAAGTTGATTCACGGCGGCTTGCGTTACCTGGAGTCATACGACTTCAAGCTGGTCAGGAAAGCGCTGGCGGAACGGCAGATGCTGCTGGCAATGGCGCCGCATCGCGTCTGGCCGTTGCGCTTCGGTGTGCCGGTTTATTCAGACAGCCGCATCGGCACGTTGCGGATGAAGGCCGGTCTGACCTTGTATGATTTCCTTGCAGGCAGTTCTTCTTCAAATCTTTCCCATCGCCACTTCAGTCGCAGTGAATTTGCCGACCGTTTTTCTTTTATTGATGACAACGGCCTGAAGGGTGGCTTTACCTATGGTGATGCGCAGACCGACGATGCGCGGCTGGTGCTGGAATTGATTGCTGGCGCGATGGCAGCCGGAGCGGTTTGCGTGAATTATTGCCGGCTGAGCAGAGCCATTGAAGAGGGCGGGCGGGTTTGCGGCGCTACGGTTCAGGATCAGCTTAACCACGCCAGCGCGAAAATTTCCGCGAGGCAAATCGTCAATGCCACCGGCCAGTGGACCACCGTCTCGGAGCAAGGGCGCGGCTGGTGCCGGCTGGATAAGGGCATACACTTGGTGATGCCAGCGGTGCTGGCTGAAGAGGCCTTGCTGTTGACCGCCAAGTCGGATGGCAGGGTCTTCTTCATGATCCCCTGGTATGGATTGACGCTGCTTGGCTCGACCGATGCGGATTACAGAGGCGATCTCGATCATGTTGCCGTCGAGCCGCAAGAGGTTTCTTATCTGCTTGCCGAAGCCAACCACTATCTGAAGACTGCGTGGACCGAAAAAGACGTTATCGGGAGTTACGCCGGTCTGCGCGTAATGAAGCGTGACGACGAGGCTCTGCCGTCAGCCGTCAGCCGCGACTGGGAATTGAAAACGGCAGATAACGGCCTGCATTATTCCATTGGCGGAAAGCTGACCTCGGCCCGTGAAGATGCGGCCTGTATCGTCGATGCGGTGTGTGAACAGCTTGGCGTTGAGACGCCGTGCGCCACGCGGAACCGCCCGTTTCCGTGGGCTCCGGAGCAGGATTATGCCGCCTGGCTGGTTAACGTAAGTGCGCTGGCAAGCCGGCTCGGCATCGATCGGGAAAGTGCCAAGTGGCTGATACGCCGCCATGGCAAGCGGACATGGGTGGTGTTGCAGATGGTTGCGGATGACGCTGGTTTGGCTGCGCGGATCACATACTCATTGCCCTTCATCTATGCGGATTTGCTGTATTGCGCCCGCACTGAAATGGTCATTTATCTGAACGATCTGTTACGCCGCCGCATGCCTTTGTCGATTCTGACAAAGCTGGATGAAGACTCGCTTCGCCGCATTGCCGAAGCCATTGCACCTGCGATGGGTTGGGATGAAGCCGCGATAAACCTTGAAATTCAAATCTGCCTCGGGCGCTGACGCTGTCATGATCTCCGCCATCGCGCTTGACCTGGGGACTACGTCGATCAAGGCCGGATTGCTGGAACGGAATGGCGTGCTCAGCCACATCGTTGTTCATCCCGCCCCGAAGATCAGTGTCAATGGCGGACGCTACGAAAGCGATGCGCTGGCGTATGCGGAGATAGCAGATCGGGCGCTGAACGAATGCATTACACTGGCAGGTGAATGCAAATCGCCAGGTTTATGCAGTTCACTGGGCCTGTGCAGCCAGCGTTCATCATTTGTAATCTGGGAGCAAGCTAGCGGCAAGCCGGTCACGCCGCTCATATCGTGGCAGGATAATCGCGGTGCGGCGAGTTGCGAAGTTTTGCGCGCACATGAAAAGTCGATCTGCGATCTCACCGGTCTGCCGCTGACGCCGTATTATTTCGCTCCCAAACTGAGAGCCGTGTTGCAGGACAATCCGGGCTGGCGCGCACTGCTGGAGCGAGGCGAGTTGCTCGCCGGCACGCTGGACAGTTTCATGATCTGGCGCTGGACCGGCGGCAAACACTTTGTGACCGATGCATCCATGGCCGCCCGCACTTTGCTGATGGATGTCTGGCGGCAGCAATGGTCGCCGCACCTCTGCGAGCTCTTCGGCATTCCGCTAAGCATACCTCCCGAAATCAAGCCTTCCGCAGGGTTGAATCTGCGGCTGGTCAATGGCTTGGTCCTGCAAGCCAACGTCGGCGACCAATCTGCCGCATTGTTCGCCAGCGTCAGCGAAGACTGCACGGAAGCCTTGGTCAATCTCGGCACCGGCTGTTTCGTTGTGCGCTATTTGCCGGATGAGAAAGTTGCATTGGATGGCTATCCGCATACGCTGGTGTACCAGGACAGCGCACAGCATACGCATTTTGCGATCGAAGGGACGCTCAATTCCATCGCCGCTGCACTCGCTCCCTACCCGGTTGGTGAATGCCGGATTGAAGACATGGCTGTGGACGATATCTATTGCCTTGCTGAACCAAGCGGTCTCGGCGCGCCCTATTTCAGAAACGATATAGGCATCCGGTTTTCACGTCCGGTCGAATACCTGACGCAGCGCCAGGTTGCCTGCCTGCTGCTGGAAGCCGTTATTTTCCGCGTCGCGCGGATTCTGGAGGATTTTCACCGGGTGTCCCCTCTTGAGCGCGTTTATCTCTCAGGCGGATTATCCGAATTGACTTGCCTGCAACAGGGCATCGCCAAGTGCGTGCCGTTTGCGGTCTACCGGTTGGCGCAAGCCGAGTCCAGCCTGCGAGGCGCCGCACTGCTTGCTGCCGGAATGGCTCCGGCTTACAACAGAAATAGCGAAAGGGTGGAAGTAGTCGGGAATTCTGAAGCACTGCTGAAAAAATACCTGCTATGGAAGAAATGGCTGGACGATTTGCTGGGCTCTTGAGCAATGCTGGCTCAATATCGAAAACGCAGGAATATAACAATTTCAGACGCATGGAAGCACTCGAATGCATATAAATTCAGCGAGCCATCTATGAGCCAGACACAAAAATTGTGTAGACCGTTTTTGAGCAAAATCTTTTATTTTGCGTGCTCTTAGAGTAACTCTAACACCTAGCCCATTGGCTCTCTGGATCAACATGATAAGATAATTATTTTCAATAGCCTGCATCTACATCCAAATATTTTTTATGCGCATTCTTCTAATCTATTCGAATCAAAGTAGCGAGCTGGAGCCTGCCCCTCCGGTTGGCTTGAGTTATGTGGCGACAGCAACGCGTGCAGCAGGGCATGAAGTCAGGTTACTCGATCTAGCCTTCGCTCAGGACCTGTTGGGTGAACTGGCTTCCGGAATCAAGGCATTCAAGCCGGAAGTTGTTGGCCTTTCCATTCGCAATATCGACAACGTGATTTCTCAACGCTTCGATTCGCCGCTGAAGTCGCTTCAGGAGCAGGTCGCTGTAATCAGGGCGAATGCACGCACATCAGAGAACAAGCCTGTTCCTTTGGTACTGGGCGGCCCGGCAGTTTCGATTCTGGCGGAGAGGGCGTTGTATGTTTTTGGCGCCGATTTTGCGGTTGTGGGGGAAGGGGAAACAGCTTTTCCTCTGTTGCTTGAATCGCTTGAGAAAGGCACCCCTCTGACCGGAATTTCCGGACTGTGTTACAGCCGGGAAGGCAAGCCCATGCGCAACCCCACCACATTGTTGTCAGCCTTTGCGCATTCCGGCATGCAACAGTGGATATCATGGAAGCCTTACCAGCGTAGCGGTGGGACCTGGCCGATACAAACCAAACGCGGGTGTCCGATGAGCTGTATTTATTGCGCCTATCCGCTGGTAGAGGGCAAGCATTGCCGCTTGCGTGAGCCGGGCGATGTGGTGGATGAAATCGAACAGGTTTTGCGCGATGTTCGGCCTCGCACTTTCGAGTTTGTAGACTCGACTTTCAATGTTCCTGCGTCCCATGCGAAGAGGATTTGCGAAGAAATTATTCGCCGTGGCGTAAAGGCCAACTTCACAGCGATGGGGGTCAATCCCCGCGATGTGCCAAAAGATTTGTTCCCCCTGATGAAGCGCGCAGGTTTCAATTCGGTGATGATTACCGCCGAGGCAGGGTGCGACGCGATGCTGAAAAATTATTGCAAGGGTTTCACGATGCAGGAAGTCAACTCCTGCCTTGACCACGTGGCGGCTTCTGGTCTGAAAAGCATGTGGTTCTTTATGCTTGGCGGCCCCGGTGAAACGATGGAGACCGTTGAGGAAACCATCCGTTTTGTCGAAACGCGCTTGACCGGACGTCAATTCTTCACGGTATTTTTTACCGGTATTCGCATTTTGCCCAGTACTGTGCTTGCCCGCCAGGCTATCGAGGGTGGATATATTTCCCCTGAAACAGATTTTTCTGAAGGAGTTTTTTATCTCTCGCCAGAGATAAAAGAGCAAGACGCGATAGATCGCATCAATCAGGCAATTGTGCGTAACCCATGCATCGTACATGCCGCAGACGGTAATGCATCCAAACAACAGCGTCTGCTGTATAGCGCCCTGAGTATGTTAGGCGTTGCTCCACCCTATTGGCGCTATATTCCCGAGATGTTGAGTTTTCCGCCTCTGAGGTACTTGCGCGACAAATACCCTTCCATGACGGCAAGCGTGAGTGAGGGAGCCAGCAAGCGCGAGCAGGATGCTTGCGGGTGAGAAAGAGATGTTGTTTTCGCGCCGGAATGGCTAATTTGCGGCATTATTTCGACCCGCCCCGTTCAAGCTGCATATTCCGGACGAAATCTACTAACAAAAACTTTCATTATCCGGGTTAAATATATTCACAGCCGCGCCGGAATCCAGTAAAGTGCCACCCTGTTCCTAACTACAAGAGCAATAACATGAGTGCAAAAGGACAACAACTGCAAGACCCATTTCTCAACGCGCTGCGCAAAGAGCATGTACAAGTCGCGATTTACCTGGTGAACGGCATCAAACTGCAAGGGCATGTCGAGTCGTTCGATCAGTATGTGGTGCTGCTGAAAAATACTATTACACAGATGGTTTACAAACACGCCATTTCAACCATCGTTCCGGCACGCGCAGTCAATATTTCTTACGAAGACTCTGACGAGTAATGCAGCAGCCGGCTGGCCCCGAGGCCGCAGTTCTGGTCAGCATTGATTTCGGCGAAAGCGACCACAGCGAAAGTTTGGAGGAGTTGCGTTTGCTGGCTGAGACAGCCGGCGTGCGTACTCTTGCTATCGTTGAAGCAAAGCGGCAACGCCCTGATGCCGCGCTGTTCGCGGGCAGCGGCAAAGTGCAGGAGCTAGCCGAGCTTGTCGAACGCATGGAAGTTCCGCTGGTCATTTTTAATCATGACCTTTCCCCTGCGCAAATGCGCAACCTGACTGCCAAGCTGAACACGCGGGTGATCGACCGCACCATGTTGATCCTTGATATTTTTGCGCAACGCGCGCAAAGCCACGAGGGCAAGTTCCAGGTAGAGCTGGCGCAGCTCAAGTATCTCGCCACGCACCTGGTCGGCATGAATCAGGACATGGGGCAACAGAAACATGCCGTGGGCGCGCGCGGCCCCGGTGAAACCAAGCTGGAACTGGATCGACGCAAATTGGACAAGCGTGTCCATATGCTGAAAGACCGTTTGGAGAAGCTCAAGAAGCAGCGCGTTGTGCAGCGCCGCGCGCGCAATCGTGCCGACGTACTGTCGGTATCCATCGTCGGTTACACCAATGCAGGCAAGTCCACACTGTTCAACAGGCTGACCCGCGCCGATGTCTATGTAGCCGACCAGTTGTTCGCCACGCTGGACACCACTTCGCGTCGCATGTTCACCGAGGGGCAGGGCGAAATCGTGGTGTCGGACACGGTCGGATTCATCCGCCATCTACCGCACTCGCTGGTTGCCGCGTTTCGCAGCACGCTGGAGGAGACTGTGCAGGCAGATTTGTTGCTGCATGTGGTGGATGCCAACAATGCCAACCGTGACGATCAGATCGTCGAGGTGAATAAGGTGTTGACGGAGATCGGTGCGGCGGATATCCCTCAAGTTCTGGTGTTCAATAAAATCGACTTGCAGGATGTGCCGCCCAGCCTGCAAAGGGACGATTATGGTAGAATCGCCCGCGTTTTTCTGAGCGCCAAAAGCGGCGCGGGAATGGATGGATTGCGGCTGGCTTTGACGGAAGCCAAGACTGCGCGCCAGGCTTCTTTAGCAAGTGAATATCAAACTAACCAAGCGAGTGAATAGTATGGGATTGAATGATCCGCAATGGGGTAAAAACAATAACGGCGGCCCACCCGATCTTGAAGAGTTGCTGCGCAAGCTCAATGCAAAAGTGTCCGCGATGATGGGCGGCAAGGGCGGGCAGGGTAAAGGTGGGTCAGGACAGTCTGGTGGCGGTGCGCCGCAAGGTTTTGCCGGGGGCATCGGCTTGATTGCAGCGATTGCAGCATTGATCTGGTTTGGCAGCGGCTTTTACATTGTGGATGCAAGTCAACGCGGCTTGGTGTTGCGCTTTGGCAAGAAGGTCGAGATCACCGACCCTGGACCGCGTTGGCACTTGCCGTTCCCGATCGAAACGGTTGAAATTGTAAACCTGAGCCAGGTCAGGACTGTGGAAGTCGGCTATCGGGACAATGTCAAAAACAAGATATTGAAAGAGTCGTTGATGCTGACCGATGATGAAAACATCATCGACATCCAGTTTGCGGTGCAATATTTCCTTAGCGATCCCGCCGCCTACCTGTTCAATAACCGCATGCCCGACGAGAACGTGCGCCAGGCTGCGGAGACTGCCATTCGCGAAGTGGTTGGGAAAAACAAGATGGACTTCGTGCTGTATGAGGGGCGCGAGCAGGTGGCTGCAGCAGCGACCAAGTTGATGCAGGAAATACTGGATCGCTATAAGTCAGGCATCCTGATCAGCAAACTGACCATGCAGAACGCCCAGCCGCCCGAACAGGTTCAGGCAGCTTTTGATGACGCTGTAAAAGCAGGCCAGGACCGCGAGCGGCAAAAAAATGAAGGCCAGGCTTATGCCAATGACGTGGTGCCTCGTGCACGTGGAACGGCGGCGCGTCTGATACAGGAGTCGGAAGGCTATAAGCAAAGCGTGATCGCCAATGCCGAAGGCGATGCCAGCCGCTTCAAACAGATTCTTGTGGAGTATGAAAAGGCGCCTGCGGTCACACGTGAACGCATGTACATAGACATGATGCAGCAGGTGATGGGCAATGTCAGCAAGGTGATGGTCGATCAAAAGAACGGCAACAACCTGTTGTATTTGCCGCTGGACAAGTTGATTGAAACCAGCCGCGCTGTTGTTCCAGCCGATGTGCAGCCTGTGACCAAGCAGGATGCCGCACCGGTAACATCGCATGGAAATGACAATATTGCCGCACAGCGTGCGCGCGATTCATTGCTTGGCCGCGATCGGGAGACGCGATAATGAAAATCAATATTAATATTATCCTGGTTGGTGCAGTCACCGTACTGATCTTAATGGCTCTGAGTCTGTTTGTCGTGGATCAACGCCAAGCTGCCATCGTGTTCCAGTTGGGCGAAATGGTCAGCGTAAAGACCGAACCGGGTTTGTATTTCAAGGCGCCGCTGATGCAGAACGTTCGCTTCTTTGACTCGCGCATCCTGACACTGGATACCGGGGAGCCCGAGCGTTTTATCACGGCGGAAAAGAAAAACGTGCTGGTGGATTCCTTCGTCAAGTGGCGCATCGTGGACGTGAAGCAATACTACAACAGCGTCGGCGGCGATGAAGTTCAGGCAAAAAGACGTTTGATGCAGACGGTCAATTCCAGCATGCGCGAGGAATTCGGCAAGCGCACCATTCACGAGGTGGTGTCCGGCGAGCGCGAAAATATCATGACCGTGTTGCGCGAAAAGACTGATTTCGATGCGCGCAAGATAGGTGTGCAAGTTCTGGATGTACGCCTCAAGCGGGTGGATTTCCCGCTGGAGATCAGCGAGTCGGTGTATCGCAGGATGGATGCCGAGCGCAAGCGCGTGGCGAATGAGTTGCGCGCTTCCGGTGCGGCCGAGGGTGAAAAAATCAAGGCCGATGCCGACAAGCAACGCGAAGTGATCCTGGCAGAGGCATATCGCGAGGCACAGAAGACCAAGGGTGAGGGCGATGCCAAGGCCGCAGCGCTTTATGCCGCCGCTTTCGGGCGTAATCCCGAATTTTATTCGTTCTACCGCAGTCTGGAAGCCTACAAGCAAAGCTTCAAAAACAAGAGCGATGTGATGGTGCTCGACCCGAGTTCGGCATTTTTCAAATACCTGAAGAATTCCGGTAAAGGCGGCAAGTAGTGCTGGAATACTGGCTGCTCGGTTTTGCGATGATGCTGGTGATCGAGGGGTTGCTGCCTTTTTTGTTGCCTGAATTGTGGCGCGAGACATTTCGCAAACTGGTATTGCTGACCGACGGCCAGTTACGTTTTGTCGGAATCATCGCGATGCTTTCCGGATTATTGCTGTTGTACCTGGTGAAATGAGTAACGCGGCACAGCGATTCGCACGGAAATGGTTTAAGCAGGCAATCCGCGGAGCGGATGCTCGTAAAATGGATTTTAAACATGGCGTCAAAATTGAAAGGTCAATCTTTATGGCCGTTCGTGGTGAGCTTGTCGAACCATGAACGGCTCCCAGCAAGGCTGTTCACCCTTCGACAAGCTCAGGGCGAACGGTTGTTTATGCGGCAGTATTTATGTCGTTATGTTTAGAGGTTCCTGATGCAAAACTGGCTCCTTCCCGAATACATCCAGGACATGCTGCCCGACGAAGCATGGCGGGTAGAGCAGATGCGCGCGCAGTTTCTCGATCTGCTTCGCAAGCATGGCTATCAGTTGGTCGTGCCACCGCTGCTGGAATATGCCGAATCATTGTTGATCGATGGCAGCGATGACATGGATATGCGCAGCTTCAAACTGGTCGACCAGTTGAGCGGACGTACCCTTGCACTGCGCGCCGACATCACCCCACAAACAGCACGTATCGATGCGCACTTGCTCAATCGTCAAGGAGTGACGCGCCTGTGCTATGCGGGCAGTGTATTGCACACCCAGCCGGCAGGTCTGACGCGCACCCGGGAGCTGATGCAAATCGGCGCAGAGCTATATGGGCATGGCGGACTGGAAAGCGATCTGGAGATTCAGCAATTGATGTTGCATTCGCTGGCTTTGCTGGGTATCAGGAACGTTCATCTCGATCTCGGACATGTCGGGGTATTCCGTGCGCTGATGAGCCACACCGGACTCGACAAGGAACTCGAAAGTGAATTATTTGCCGCGCTGCAAAGCAAAGACAGCGCGGCTTTGCAGTCACTGACCCATGCACTGGATGCGACTCTGCGCAATGCTTTGCTGGCATTGCCGGAACTGTATGGCAATTGCGCAGAGGTGCTGGCACGGGCGCGCAAACAGCTGCCAAAATACGCGGAGATTGGTACTGCGCTGGATGACTTGCATAGTATCTCCAGCAAGCTGAAACCGCTGGTGTCCGACGTCGGAATAGACCTCGCCGATTTGCGCGGTTACCACTATCACAGCGGTATGGTGTTCGCCGCTTACCATGCTGACAGCCATGATGCGATCGCGCTGGGTGGCCGTTATGACAATCTCGGCAAGAGCTTCGGACGTGCGCGCGCAGCGACCGGATTCAGCATGGATCTGCGCCAGCTGTACCGGTTGCTTCCGGCGCAGGCAATCAAGCTGGGAGTATGCGCGCCGCATCTCGACGATGCCGCTTTGCGCGACAAGATCGCACAGCTGCGCGCGGCGGGTGAAGCGGTAGTGGTGGATTTGCTTGGCGATGCAACATTGCGCATGGAACTGCAGTGCGATCGTGTGTTGGTATTGCGCGATGGCTCCTGGCAGGTCGTCGCGTTGTAATTTAAGGCTCGCAAGGCGAGACATCCTCGCCCTCTCCCGCATGCGGGAGAGGGATGGGGAGAGGGATTCGATTTATAGACTGGAAGTTTCGCAATGACTAAAAATGTAGTTGTAATCGGCACCCAGTGGGGCGATGAAGGCAAGGGCAAGGTCGTCGATTGGCTGACCGATCATGCGCACGGCGTGGTGCGCTTTCAGGGCGGGCACAATGCCGGCCATACGCTGGTGATCGGCGGCAAGAAAACCGTGTTGCACCTGATTCCGTCAGGCATTCTGCGCGACCATGTGAAGTGCTACATCGGTAACGGCGTGGTGTTGTCGCCTCAGGCCTTGCTGAAGGAAATGGACGACCTGCAGAAAGTTGGTGTCGATGTCTACAACCGCCTGAAAATCTCCGAAGCCTGCCCGTTGATTCTGCCCTATCACGAGGCGATTGATAAAGCGCGCGAACTTGCCAAGGGTGCAGCGAAGATCGGCACCACCGGACGCGGGATCGGCCCGGCATACGAAGACAAGGTCGCGCGTCGCGCGATACGTCTGCAGGATATATTTTTCCGCGAACGCTTTGCTGCCAAACTGGGCGAGGTGCTGGATTTTCACAACTTTGTGTTGAAAAATTATTTTCACGTCGAAACGGTGGATTTTCAGAAGACCCTGGACGATACGCTGGCGATGGCGGATCGCATCAAGCCGCTGGTAATGGATGTGCCACGCGCCTTGTATGAGGCTAATCAGGCTGGCAAGAGTCTGTTGTTTGAAGGTGCGCAGGGTTCCTTGCTGGATATTGATCACGGCACGTATCCGTATGTCACCTCCAGTAACTGCATTGCCGGCGCAGCCTGTGCCGGTGCCGGAGTGGGGCCGCAGATGCTCAACTACGTGCTGGGCATCACCAAGGCTTACACAACGCGCGTCGGCTCAGGCCCTTTCCCGACCGAGCTGTATGATGCAATAGATAAATGCGATCCGATCGGCGCGGGTTTAGCCAAGCGCGGCCACGAATTTGGCTCCACTACGGGTCGCGCGCGCCGCTGCGGCTGGTTTGATGCGGCGGCATTGAAACGCTCGATCCAGATCAACGGCGTATCCGGCTTGTGCGTTACCAAGCTGGACGTGATGGATGGCATGGAAACTGTACGTTTGGGCGTGGGTTATCGCACCGATGGCGTGGAAAGCGATATTTTGCCGGTTGGCGCCGATGCGTTATCGAATTGCCAGGCGGTGTATGAGGAAATGCCGGGTTGGAGTGAAAGCACCGTCGGTGTGCAACACTATGAAGAGCTTCCGCAAGCCGCACGCAACTACCTGGAGCGTATCGCCAAAGTGTGTGGTGTTCCTGTCGACATGGTCTCGACCGGGCCTGATCGCGACGAAACCGTCGTGCTGCGCCACCCGTTCGAATAACCTGGTGCGCATAATGAACAACAAAAAACGCAGTGCTTTACGGGCTCTGCGTTTATTGTTTTTTGTGTTTTGAAATTAAAGCTGGTGCCAGAAAAAAACCCGAACTTTACATTACAGGAATTCCGCATTAGATACAGAACAATAAAAAAGAGGGATGCTGAGCGAATTGGGCGCGTGTGGTGCAGGGGACTGAATGACAACAAAAACAATTGCGAATACTCAAGGCATCCGCGACAACTATGGGCGCGGCAAAGTAGCGGATTTCTTGTCCGAAAAAATCTCGGACAACAGCGTTCTTTCTGTCGTCTCGGCCTACTTCACCATTTACGCTTACGAGGCTTTGGCAGAACGGCTTGACCGCGTCGAATCCTTGCGCTTCCTTTTCGGCGAACCCAGTTTCATCGCCACTATCGACCCAGATAAGACTGATAAAAAGCGGTTCAAGATCGAAGACGAGGGACTGGAGCTAGCCAACCGCCTGCAACAAAAGGAAATCGCCCGGCGCTGTGCAGAGTGGATTCGTAGCAAGGTCGAAATTCGCTCTATCCGCCAAACCAATCTGCTACACGGCAAGCTCTACCACATCCACGACGGCCACCGCGAACATGCCATCCTTGGCAGCTCCAACTTCACCCTGCGCGGTCTCGGGCTTTCCGCCACACCGAACATTGAGCTTAACCTGATCGTCGATAGTGATCGCGACCGTGCCGACCTCAAGGCATGGTTTGACGACATCTGGGCCGACGACAAGCTGGTGGCCGATGTCAAAGATGAAGTTTTGAGTTACCTGTCGCAGCTCTATGTAAATCACCCGCCCGAGTTTATCTACTTCAAGACGCTGTTTCACGTCTTCGAGAAATTTCTTTCCGGGCAGAGAGAAGACGCCAGTTTATTCGACAAGACTGTCATTATTGACACCGAAATTTGGAAGGCTCTATTCGGCTTTCAGGAGGATGGCGCCAAGGGCGCGATTCACAAAATCAATACTCACAACGGTTGCATTCTTGCCGACAGCGTTGGTTTGGGCAAGACCTATACCGCGCTTGCCGTCATCAAGTATTTCGAACTGCGTAACCACCGCGTCCTGGTGCTGTGCCCCAAGAAACTGCGCGACAACTGGACGGTGTATCTCGCCCAGAACAACAGCGAGCTGAACCCATTCCTCAAGGATCGCTTCGCCTATACGGTGCTTTCCCACACAGATCTGTCGCGCGAAACCGGCAAGGTGGACGGTGTTGATCTCGGCACCCTCAATTGGGGGAATTACGGCCTTATCGTTATCGACGAATCGCACAATTTCCGGAATGCCAACAAAGGTGGCGTTGACAAAAATGGAGAACCGAAGCTGAGCCGGTACGAATGCCTGATGCAGAAAATTATCCAAACCGGCATAAAAACCAAAGTGATGTTGCTCTCGGCTACCCCGGTAAACAATGACCTCAAGGATTTGCGCAACCAGATTTATTTTGTCAGTGAGGGCAGCGATACCGCATTCTCGAAGAGCTGCGGCATCCATAGCATCAAGGACACCATTACCACTGCCCAGAAAACTTTTATGGAGTGGGCGGAACGAGACGGGAAAAAGGAAGCCAGCGATTTGATGGATCGTCTCCCGGCCAGTTTTTTCACGCTGTTGGATGAGCTGACCATCGCCCGTTCGCGCAAGCATATCCAAAAATACTACAGCGCATCTTTGGCGCAGATCGGCCAATTCCCCAAGCGCAAAAAGCCGGAATCCATATTTGCCGACATCGACATTAAAGGGCGATTCCCTTCCTACGACGCGCTTCACGACGAAATTAACAAGTATCAGCTCTCGCTTTACAACCCATCACGCTACGTGCGAAATGAGTTTAAGGCGCAGTATGAGGAAAAGAAAGTCAGGAACTTTTCGCAGGCGGATCGCGAGAACTTTCTGATCGGCATGATGAGGGTGAACTTCCTCAAGCGGCTTGAAAGCTCCGTGCATTCCTTTGCCATTACGATGGATCGAACAGTCGAAAAGATCGAAGCGCTGGAAAAGCGGTTAATGGATTTCAAGATTCATAACGTCAAGGAAGCAGAGCTTGTTCAGGACGAGTTGTTTGCTGAGGACACCGATGAGGATGAAGAGCTTGCCGACCTGTTCCAGGTAGGGAAAGCGCTCAAGTTTGAGATGGCGCACTTGAGGATTGACGACTGGCTCAAAGACTTGAAAGCGGACAAACAGCGGCTTGCCTTGCTGCACAGCGTGGCCAAGGAAGTTACGCCTGACCGCGATGCCAAACTGATCGAGCTCAAGGCCATCATCGAGAAAAAAGTCCGCCACCCAAGCACCAACAACCACGGCGAAGAGAACCGCAAGATTATCGTGTTCTGTGCTTTTGCCGACTCGGCTGCCTACCTTTACGAAAATCTTGAAGACTGGGCGCGCAATAAACTCAGCGTTCACATTGCACTCGTGTCCGGTGGCGCAAAACCGAATCGCACCACCTTCGGTCAGGCCGAATTCACGCAGATACTCACCAACTTTTCTCCGCGTGCCAAGCAACGGGCGAAGATGAAATCCATGCCTCAGGATAATGAAATTGACATCCTGATTGCCACCGACTGCATATCCGAAGGGCAGAACCTTCAGGATTGCGACCTGCTGGCGAACTACGACATCCACTGGAACCCGGTGCGCATCATCCAGCGCTTCGGCCGTATCGACCGTATCGGCAGCCAGAACAAGGAAATTCAGCTCATCAATTTCTGGCCGACGCCCGACCTCTACAAATACATTGACCTGAAAAACCGGGTCGAGACGCGCATGGCATTGGTGGACATCGCAGCCACCGCCGAGGACAACATCCTGCAATCCGAAGAACTGCAAGAGCTGATTAAGGGCGACATGCGCTACCGCGATAAGCAACTCATGCGCCTCAAGGACGAAGTGCTCGATCTGGAAGACTTCAATGAGACCGTATCCATCAATGAATTCACCCTCGACGATTTCCGCATGGAACTGGCAACGTATATCGAGGCCAACAAAGCCAAGCTGGAGGAAGCCCCTTTTGGCCTCTATGCCGTTGTGCCGCCTCACCCAGAATTTCAGACCATCCAGCCGGGTGCGATTTATTGTCTGAAACAACGTATCGAGGCCAGCGGAAACGAAGCTGTCAATCCGCTCCAGCCTTATTTCCTGGTCTATATCCGCGATGATGGCGAGGTGCGCTACAACTTCACCAGCCCAAAACAGGTGCTCGAAATTTTCCGCACCGTGAGCCAGGGCAAGGTTGAACCCTATGCGCAACTTTGCGAATTGTTCGATGCGGAGACAAAAAACGGTGAGGACATGAGCCAATACAGCGGCCTGTTGGATCGTGCCGTAACCGCCATCGCCGCGCAGTTCGAGCGGAAGAATGCGGGCAATCTTTTTGCCGGGCGCGGCGGCAAACTTGCTGACGCGGGCAAGCAGGTGAAATCCGCAGGTGATTTTGACCTCATCACTTGGCTTGTCATCAAGTAAACTGCGCATACAGCGAACGATTAACCAACTTAAGGAGCAAACACATGCGACCCGAAAATTCTCAACCCTCCCCAAGATCGATCATTCGCTCCATCGTCGAGAACCAGCCGGAAGATGCTTCTTACGATGAAATCATGCGAGAGCTGGCGTTTGATCGTATGGTTGAGCGCGGCTTGCAGGATGTGCGCGCCAACCGCGTAGTGGGCAACCAAGAAGCCGCACAGAAAATCCGGTCATGGCGGAATTAAAGTGGACGACCGAAGCGCTGGATTGGCTTGAAGAAATCTATCGCTACATCGCCCAAGATAATCCCGAAGCTGCTGCGCAGGTGGTGGACGGCATTTACGAAAAAGCGCAAATGCTGACTCGGCATCCAGACATCGGCACAAGATTGCGACAAGTCGAGGAAGGGGATGTGAGATTTATCCTGTATGGCCATTACCGCATTGCCTATTTACGGCACACCAACGGTGAACTTATACATGTGATTGGCGTGTTTCATGGCGCGCTCGATATAGATAAATACCTGCCATGAGTGGCCTCACCGTTTAATTTCTGAGTACGAGAGCCAGCATGTCATCCGCAACTACACGACGCGAACAAGTCCAAGCAGCACTCAAGATGTTTGCGGGCACATCAATTCCCCAAGCCGCCACACAATTGCTCAATGCTCTCGGCTACACCAGCGAGAAAACCGCCGACCTTGGCAGCAGCGCAGAATCCCTACTCGCCAACATCGAACAATTCAAACCGGAACTTGGCGCAATC
>JACREA010000207.1 GCA_016218465.1 Nitrosomonadales bacterium
GGCGGCGCGGATACCTCCGAAGTTTTTTTGCCTGCTTCTTCCAGGCGCTTGCGGATGGCATCGAGTATGACCTTACCAACGGTCAGGCTGCGGTAGCGCGCATCGAAACCCTCGACAATAGTCCAGGGTGCTTCAGCAGTACTGGTATGGCGCATCACGCTTTCGCTCACGACATGAAATTTTTCGTATAACTTGTAATGCTCCCAGTCGCGCTTGGTGACGCGCCAGCGGGTTTTCGGATCCTTTTCAAGTATCTTCAGGCGTTTTTCCTGCTTATCCTTGGATAAATGCAACCAGAACTTGAGCAGTAGCGCACCTTCATCTACCAGCATCTTTTCCAAGCGTTTGGCACGATCGAGGCTCTGGTCGAGATCAGCCGCTTTGGTTTTTCCGGACACCCGGTTGAGAATCGGCCAGGTGTACCAGGAGCCGAGAAATACGCCGATCCTGCCCTTGGGCGGAAGCTCGCGCCAGAAACGCCACATCATCGGACGATCCAGCTCCTCGTCCGACGGCTCGCCCATGCCGTGGCTCTGGATAAAGCGCGGATCCATCCACTCGTTGAGCAGGTTGACGGTTTCGCCCCGCCCCGCGCCATCAACGCCGCCGACCAGAATAATGACCGGAAATTTCGCCAGCTTCGCCAGATCCATCTGCGCTTCCAGCAAGGCCTCGCGCAACTGCGGCACTTCCGCGTCGTAGGTGGCGTTATCTATCTTGTGACCGAGTTCGGCTGATTCGAACATGATAACCTCCCCAATAAAAAATAAGCGCTACAAAAAATCCGGTGTGATAACCAAGCGTAAGGTGATCTGTGCCGCACCTTCGCGTTCGCGGTGGTTGAACCACCACAACGCGCTTTTTTTGATGCTTAATGAATAATCATTGCAGCCCAGCAATTGCGCCGCGACCTCACCCAGAGTCGGTTGGTGTCCGACCACCAGAACGGTGCCGCCCGCATCGGGCCAGCGCGCCGCAAGCAATACGGCTTTTGCGGTTGCGCCGGGTGCGATCGTGGGCGCAAGCGTGAAATGATCGGTAAGCGCCGTAACGGTTTGTTGTGCGCGGGTTGCCGGGCTGACCAGAACGCGGTGTTCGTCAGGCAAATGCTGGCGCAGAAATGCTGCAATTTTCTCCGCCTGCTTGACGCCTTTCGCGGTGAGTTCACGCGCGTGGTCGGGCGCACCGTCCTCCGCTTCCGCATGTCGCCACAGAATCAGGTCCACAGCACCCTCCAAAAATTATATTTCACTTGTCAGCATATACCGTATAAACTGTTTTCACCACTTTAATACGGGGGAAACGACATGACAACCAAAAAGAATTTGGCGGCTACTGCAAACACTTCGGCAAAAAAATCGCCCGTGAAGAAAGCGCAAGCCCCGGAAAAATCTGCGGCAAAGCCGGCTGGAAAAGCGGCTGTCAAAACTCAAGCTGGTGCGGCGTCAAAACAAGCAACAAAAAAAATGAAAAAAGATCACAAGGAAAAAGTAGTGCGCGACAGTTTTACGATGCCGCAAAGCGAGTACCGGAAGATTGCCGAAATCAAGGAGACGTGCCTGAAAGCCGGGTTACATGTGAAAAAAAGCGAAGTCCTGCGCGCCGGTTTGAAAGCGTTGTGTGAAAAGAGTGATGCGCAATTGAAACTGTCGCTAAAAAGTCTGGAAAAAATCCGGACCGGGCGTCCGAAAAAACACTAAGAACTATACCGGAGCAGTCTTGGCCTGAGTACCGGCGAGCAGCTTGAGCAGTTCGTCCTGGGCGCAATATTGAGCAGCGCGGCGCGGGCGTTTGTGCCGGTAGTGCCCATCGCTATCCATGTCCCATGCCTTGCTATTGTCTTGCAGATATACCTTTAGCCCCTCGTCGATCACGCGTTTCTTGAGCTTCTTGTCGAGCACCGGGAAACACACTTCAATGCGGCGGAAAAAGTTTCTGTCCATCCAGTCCGCGCTGGCGAGGTACACATCGTGCTTCAGGTCGTTGCGGAAATAAAAGATGCGTGTGTGTTCCAGAAAACGCCCGACCACCGAACGCACCCGGATATTTTCCGATAACCCCTTTACGCCGGGACGCAATGCGCACACACCGCGCACGATCAGGTCCACCTTCACCCCCGCATTGGATGCTTCATAAAGCGCGTCGATGGTTTCCGGCTCCAGCAGCGCGTTCATCTTGGCGATGATGTGCGCGCGCTTGCCTGCTTTGGCGAGACGGGTCTCGTTCTGGATGGCGCGCATCACCTCACTATGCAGCGTGAAAGGCGATTGCCACAGGTGATTAAGTTTGCGCGCCTTGCCGAGGCTGGTGAGCTGTCCGAACACTTCGTTCACATCCGCGCAGACTTCCTCGTTGCAGGTGAACAGCCCGAAGTCGGTATAGAGCCGCGCGGTGCGCGGATGATAATTGCCTGTGCCCAGATGCACATAGCGGCGCAACTTGCCATCCTCGCGGCGCACCACCATCAGCATCTTGGCGTGGGTCTTGTGCCCTACTACGCCGTACACCACATGCGCGCCCACCTGTTCGAGGCGGGTCGCCCAATTGATGTTGGCTTCCTCGTCGAAGCGCGCCAGCAATTCCACCACCACGGTCACTTCCTTGCCGCGCTGGGCCGCGCCAATCAGCGCTTCCATCAGCTCCGAGTCTGCGCCGGTGCGGTACACGGTTTGCTTGATGGCGGCGACGTTCGGGTCGCTGGTCGCCTGCTGGATAAAATCGATCACCGGTTTGAAGGATTGGTAAGGATGATGCAGCAGCACATCGCCCTTGCGGATAGCCTTGAACATATCCGCGCCCTTTTTCTGGATCACAGGCGGCACGCCGGGTGAGAAAACGGGGAATTTCAGGTCGTCGCGCGCAACAAGATGGGGGATTTCCATCAGGCGCACCAGGTTTACCGGGCCGGCCACGCGATATAAATCCTCCGGCGCGAGGTTGAATTCCTTGAGCAAAATCTCCGCAATTTGCGGCGAACAGGTGTCGGCGATTTCGAGGCGCACCGCATCGCCGAAATGTCGCTGCGGCAACTCGCCCTGAAGGCTGAGACGCAGGTTTTTCATTTCCTCCTCGTCAACGAACAGGTTGCTGTTGCGCGTCACGCGGAACTGGTAGCAGCCGAGCACCTCCATGCCGGAGAACAGTTCGCCGACATGCGCATGCAGGATGGAGGAAAGAAACACGAAGCCATGCGCGCAGCCGCTTATTTCCGGCGGCATCAGGATAGTGCGCGCCAGCACGCGCGGAGCCTGCACAATGGCGCGCGCCTGGTTACGCCCGAAGGCATCTTTGCCTTGCAGTTCGACGGCAAAATTCAGGCTTTTGTTGAGCACGCGCGGGAAGGGATGCGCCGGATCGAGACCGATCGGGGTCAACACCGGTATCACTTCGCGAAAGAAAAATTCCTTTACCCATGCCTGCTGGGCCTCGGTCCACTGGGTGCGGCGAAAAAACCTGACGCCCTGTTCGGCGAGCGCGGGAATCACGTCTGAATTGAACACCTGGTATTGCCGCTCGATCAGTTGATGCGCCTGTTCGCGCACCAGCTTGAGCGTTTGCTTGGCGGTCATGCCGTCGGCGCCGGCAGCGATGCTGCCCAGCTTGATTTGTTCCTTCAGCCCCGCCACGCGTATCTCAAAAAATTCGTCGAGATTGCTGCTGACGATGCACAGATATTTCAACCGTTCCAGCAGCGGAATAGTCGCGTCCTCAGCCTGCGCCAATACCCGATGGTTGAACTCGAGCTGGCCGAGTTCGCGGTTCAGGAATTGCAGCGGTGGGAATTTTTTAGTCAAGTGAGCGGGTGGTCAGTTCTTGGGAGGCACATAACCCGGTGGCATCTGCACCACCTCGCCAAAGAAATAATTCTCCATCTGGATGGCGAGATATTTGCGTGCCTGCGGGTCGGAGAGATTGAGGCGGTTTTCGTTCACCAGCATGGTCTGATACTTGATCCAGCCCTGCCAGGCTTCCTTGGAGACATTCTCAAAAATCCGCTGGCCCAGCGGGCCGGGATAGGTCGGACGATCCAGCCCTTCCGCGTCGCGACCCAGTTTTACGCAATGAACCATTCTTGCCATGTTGTGAATCTCCGTATGCGTGATTGTGTGCCGCAATTATGACACCGAGATGGCACTTTTGCCCACAAAGGGACGCAAACCACTAAGGGTATTAAGAAGTGGTACAGGCAGATCAGGCTTGCGCCATCGACCAGTTCACCATGCCGCTATACGCTGTGCCCAGCACGATCAGCCCGAACACGATGCGATACCAAGCGAACACCGTGAAGTCGTGGCGGCTGATGTAGCGCAGCAGCCAGCGCACGCACAGAAAGGCGCTGATGAACGACGTGATGCCGCCCGCCACGAACATGCCGATATCCTCCGCATGGAACAGGTGGCGGTATTTCACCACCTCGTAAACCGTCGCGGCGAACAGCGTGGGGATGGCGAGGAAGAAGGAAAATTCCGTTGCCGCCTTGCGTGACAACCCGAAGAACAGCCCACCGATAATCGTGGCGCCGGAGCGCGACGTGCCGGGAATCAGCGCCAGAGCCTGCGCGCAGCCCACCTTCAGCGCGTCCTTCCAGCCCATATCATCCACCGCTTCGACAGTGATCCGGTGATCGCGTTTCTCCGCCCACAGGATAAACAGACCTCCGACAATAAAAGCCAGCGCCACCGGCACCGGCGCGAACAGATACTTTTTAATCCTGCTGGCGAACAGCAACCCCAGCACGGCGGCGGGCATGAAGGCGACGACAAGATTGATCGCAAAGCGTTGCGCCGTCTGCTCGCGCGACAAGCCGCCGACCACGGCGGTAATCTTCGCGCGGTATTCCCAGCACACCGCCAGAATCGCGGCGAACTGAATAACGATCTCGAATACCTTGCCCTTCTCGTCGTTGAAGTCGAGCGGGTCGCCCGCAAGGATCAAGTGGCCGGTGCTGGAGATGGGCAGAAATTCGGTGAGGCCTTCGACGATGCCGAGAATGGCGGCTTTAAGCAGCAGAGCAATATCCATGATCTTCCTGAAAGTAAGCGGCGATTATAACCGCACGTATGCCGGGAAAAGTATTCGTAAATCCTCCCTGTTCCCGTACTCCGTGCGGACTTAATAGCACCTCTGATGAAACTATTAGCCATCGCTATCGCGAGCATGGCCCACTTATACAGGGCAGCAGGCTTGCCGCATTGTCTCAATGGCGTGAAATAGCGGCGCGGAAAGGTTGAGTTTTTCAGGGTGCTTGCTACAATGCATACAGTAATGTCTGCCGCGCCTCTCATCCATTTTCACCAGTAAATGATGCGCGCAAAGCGAATTACTTTTCGGAGATATTCAAGATGCGAATTACCGCCAGCATGAATAAAAAAATCATCCAGGCTGTTCAGACCTCGATGCAGATTGAAGGCTACAAAACCGACCCGTCAACCTCGATCAAGGAGCAGGTCAAAGCCCTCATGGAACAGCATCGTGTCCAAGTATCAGTTCAACGCAAGTGACATTTATCTCCCCGGAACTGATATCCCCAAAAATCGCCTGGGGATAACAGAGCCGGACCTGCTGCATCATGTGGAAGAAACGCTGCTGCAACAGGCCTACCAAACCTTCATCGCCGAATGCGAACCGGACACCCGTTTCGACGAAGCCTGCTTCAAGTCGCTACACCAACGAACCTTTGAATCGCTCTACGACTGGGCGGGTGCATACCGCAGCGTGGACATGAGCAAAGGCAACTCGATGTTCTGTCGCGCCAGTTACCTTGCTGACCCTCTTGGTTCATACTGCGAACTGAATCACGATCTCGAACACCTTACCCTTCTCGTCGTTGAAGTCGAGCAGGTCCCCGCCAGAATCAAGTGGCCGGTGCTGGAAATGGGCAGAAATTAGGTAAGGCCTTCGACGATGCCGAGAATGGCGGCTTTGAGCAGCAGAATGGTATCCATTGGTCTTCCTGAAAATATTTCGTGATTATACCCGCGCCCGGCGCAAAGGCTGGCTGCATCCTCCTACTCTTGCCACAGGGAACCCGCTCACCAATTGACTTCTTGACGGGGAATATAAAATGCCATAATGTCCGCAAAAATTCCCAGATAGCCACCGGACAATTAACCGCCATGAATGCCACTCTCACCATAGTCAGTGATCAAGATGCGGTACTTTCCTATCTGGACGAAGCCCGCAAACACCACACACAAGCGGCCATTGCCAAATATTTGGACATTGATGTCCGCACAGTCAGAAGGTGGGAAGCGAGACAAACGCACCCCCCTGCCTATTTGGCTCACGCGTTGCAGCAACTGTTGCCATTCGGTGAGGAAAGCCCCGAAGGCGCTTTTGACTTCATTGACTTGTTCGCGGGCATCGGCGGCCTCCGCAAGGCATTTGAACAAATTGGCGGGCGTTGCGTATTCACCAGCGAATGGGACACCTACGCGCAGAAAACCTATGCCGAGAATTTTCGTGATGGACATTCCATTGCTGGAGATATCACCCAAGTGCAGGCCGCCGACATCCCCGATCACGATGTACTGCTGGCGGGTTTCCCCTGCCAGCCCTTCTCGATAGCCGGAGTGTCAAAAAAGAATGCGCTGGGCAAGGCGCATGGTTTTGCCTGTGAAACTCAGGGCACCCTGTTCTTCGACGTGGCGCGCATCATCGAAACAAAACGTCCGCGTGCCTTCCTGCTGGAAAACGTCAAGAACCTCGTCTCACATGACAAAGGCCGCACCTTCGATGTCATCCGCCGCACCCTGACCGAAGTGCTCGGCTACCACATCTACTATCGCGTCATTGACGGCGCGCACTTCGTCCCGCAACACCGCGAGCGCATCCTCATCGTCGGATTTTGCGAGCCGGTCGCATTCGATTTCGATGCGCTGCCCCTGCCGCCCAAGGGCCAGCACAAACTCAAGGACATCCTGCACTGTACCGATGGCAGCGAACCTGAATTGCGGTGGGACGAAGGCAGGTTCTTCGACCACAAAAAAAAGCGCGTACAGGACAAATACACCCTGACCGACAACCTCTGGCGCTACTTGCAGAACTACGCGGCAAAGCACCGCGCCAAGGGCAACGGTTTTGGCTTTGGCTTGGTCAAACCCGGAGATGTGACGCGCACTTTATCGGCGCGCTACTACAAGGACGGCTCAGAAATTCTCGTGTATCAGGGCGCGCGCAAAAACCCGCGCCGACTCACGCCGAGGGAATGCGCGCGGCTGCACGACGGGTTGCACATTCCATACGAAAGCCTTTTGTCATGGGCTTA
>JACREA010000205.1 GCA_016218465.1 Nitrosomonadales bacterium
CTGCGCGCAAGGGAGGGAGCTTCAACTCCCTCCTCCGCTTGCGGGGGAGGGCTGGGGTGGGGGAAGGGGGTGGGGGCAGACAATTGAGTACGCCGCTGATACACCACCCCCTCAGCAAACAGCCTGGATTCCAGTTCACGCACCGGGTGGCCGATCAGTTCGGTATGCGCGGTGAGGAGATAGCCCCCTTCGCGCAGCGTAGCCGCAAACTTCGCCGCAACTGCGGACACGGCAGCGGGGTCGAAGTAGATGAACACGTTGCGGCACAGAATCATATCCATGTCATGCAGTTCCGAAGCCGAATCGGGGAACGGCTCGCCGACGAGATTGGAAACGCGGAACGTCACCATGCGGCGGATGCGTTCATCCAGTATCCACCCGTTATCCTCAAGGTGGAAATAACGCTGCTGTATTTCCGGGGGAACCATGCGGAATGACCACCGCCCGTAGCGTCCGCGTTGGGACTTGGCAACTGCCGCCGGGTCGATGTCGGTGCCAAGAATCAGGATGTTCCAGTCACCGCGCTCCGGCAGCAGCATGTCCACCAGCATCGCCAGGGAATAAGCCTCCTCGCCGCTGGCGCAGCCCGCGCTCCACAGGCGCAGGGTCTTGTCACTGCGGTGCTGTTCGATCAGTTCGGGTAACAAGCGCAAACGCATGAGATCGAACTGACCGTGGTCGCGGAAAAAAAATGTCTCGCCGCTGGTAAAGGTGCGGGCGAGTTCCTCCCATTCTTCGGCTGCTTGCTTGCCAGCAAGAAAATCCCGATAGTCCTCCAGCGCGGAGTAGCCCCGGCGTTTGGCATGTTCGCGCAAAATGCCGATGAAACGGCCACGCGCATCGTCTGGAATGCGCAGGCCAATCCGTTGCGCAGCCAGTTCGTCGAACCGTACGGTGTCGTTCATATTGAACACATGACCCCAGAAACTGTCTCTACCTGAATGACGGCATGCGGGACTACTAAAATTTCAGAGCCATCTTGATGCGCTGCACGCCCGCATCCATGAACACCTCGCCTTGCTCGACAAAGCCGTTGTCCCGGTAGAACGGCACATATTGGGGCTGCGCATCGACGCTTATCTGCTGGTAATCATGCGCACGGGCATAATCGAGCAGCGCTTCCACGATCGCGGTGCCGACTTTCTGCTTGCGCCACTGCGGCAGCACCGCGATATGCCCGATGTGGCCATCGGGCAGCATCCGCCCGCAGCCGATGGCATCGCCCTGAAGGCTGAGGGCCAAGGCATGGCGGCACCCTTCATCCTTTCCGTCCCACTCCAGCTCGGCGGGAATGCCCCGTTCGAGAATGAACACTGCCTCGCGTATCGATTTAAGCAAAGGCTCGCCGTCGTGCCAGCAAACCAGACTCACGGTAAAAGGATTGCTCATGCCTGTTACTCCCCTTGATGAATCACTCGATAATTTCGACTGCTGTTCCCGCCGTTACCAAATCAAACAACTCGATCAAATCCGCATTTCTCATCCTGATACAGCCATGCGAACCGGGTTTGCCGGGTTGCACTGAATCCGGAGTGCCGTGAATGTAGATGTAGCGTCGCATAGTATCGCTTTTGCCTAACCGGTTAAAGCCCACCTCGCACCCGGACAGCCACAGGATACGGGTCAATATCCAGTCGCGTCCCGGGAACTGCGCGCCCAGCTCCGGAGTGTAAATTTCACCCGTCGGGCGGCGGCTTACGAACACGGTATTCTCCGGTTGCCCCGCGCCAATTCTGGCGCGGATGATGTGTTTGCCGCGCGGCGTGCAATTGCTTCCCGATATTTCTCCCACGCCATTCGCAGAGGTTGAAACCGTGTAACGATGCCGTAATTTGCCCGCATCATCGAGCAATTCGAGCTGCTGCGTGGCAATGTAAACGTTGATTTTCATGATACCCCGTCATTCCCGCGAAGGCGGGAATCCAGACGATTGAACAAGCCCAACACAGTTGGACAAACGCCCTGATTTTGTCCGCTTTGCGGAGTTTTTGAACAACTGGATTCCCGCCTTCGCGGGAATGACGAAAATATTATCGGCATGAATTCACACATTTTTCTGTTCCGCGCGCCGCATCGCAAAAAAGTTGCTGAGCATCAGACCGCACTCCTCCGCCAGCAATCCACCGCCAACCTCGGTGTGATGGTTCAAGCGCCGTTCGGCAAACGCGTTCAACACGCTGCCGCACGCGCCGGTCTTGGGATCATTCGCCCCAAACACCACCCGCGCAATGCGCGCATGCATGATCGCTCCGGCACACATCAGACACGGCTCGATCGTAACGAACAACTCACAGCCCGCCAACCGGTAATTCCCCAGCCGTTGGGCGGCATCACGCAGCGCCATCATCTCGGCATGCGCGGAAGGGTCGTGGCGCGAAATCGGCGCATTAAAACCGCGCCCGACGATCTCGCCATCCTTTACCACCACCGCCCCCACTGGCACTTCGCCGGCGGCTTGCGCCTGGCTTGCCAGCTCAAGCGCCAGTCGCATGTATTCGGCGTCGGTCATAACGATTTTCAAAGTCAAAAGAGCGGCCACCGTAGCACAACCGCACCGGTTTGACGAGACCGTGATGAAGCTTGCCTTTAGTGCGTTTTTTGACAAGAATGGCGGCATCCAAAGCGAGTTTATTCATGTCAGAAAAAACGGTTGCAGATTTTTCCCTGCCCGCCACAGGCAATCAGACCTTCACTTTATCCGGTTCACGCGGCAAGCATCTGGTCATCTATTTTTATCCCAAGGATAATACCCCGGGTTGTTCGACCGAAGCGCAGCAATTTCGCGACCTGTATGCCGGGTTCAAAAGGGCGAATTGCGGGGTGGTTGGCGTCTCGCGTGATAGCCTCAAGTCTCATGAGAACTTCAAAGCCAAATTCACGCTGCCGTTCGATCTACTTTCGGATGCAGATGAAACTGTATGCAATCTGTTCGGCGTGATCAAGCTGAAGAACATGTACGGCAAACAGGTGCGCGGCATCGAGCGCAGCACCTTTGTCATCGATAAAAATGGCATACTTCGCCATGAGTGGCGTGGCCTCAAGGCCGACGGCCACGCGCAGGAAGTCCTGGATTTTGTCACCACCCTCAACTAAAGGAACGTAATGTCCCCAGCCCCAAGTAAAAAATCAGTCAAGACAGTGAATGATTCCGACATCAAATTTTTCGTGCTGGACACCAATGTATTGCTGCATGACCCGACCAGCCTGTTCCGTTTCGAGGAACATGACATTTGCCTGCCGATGTTCGTACTGGAGGAACTGGACAACAAGAAAAAAGGCATGACCGAGGTTGCGCGTAATGCGCGCCAGGCCAGCCGCTTCCTGGATGAAATCGTCAGCGATGCGCCGCACAAGATTGAGGAAGGCATCGCGCTGGATTCCGCCGCTCACAAGAACTGTACCGGGCGGCTGTTCCTTCAGACCAGTTTCATCAAGCACGAGCTGCCCCAGCATCTGGAACTGGGCAAGGCGGACAACGCGATCCTCGGCGTGGTCATCGGCATGCAGAAGCTCTACCCGAAACGCTCGGTGATCCTGGTCTCCAAAGACATCAACATGCGCATC
>JACREA010000209.1 GCA_016218465.1 Nitrosomonadales bacterium
AATGCGCTGCTTTCCGCCTATATTTTTGTGGACATCCGCAATCGCGATATCGGTTCGTATGTGGCGGACGCCCGCAAGGCGGTATCAGAAAAGGTGAAATTTCCGCCCGGCTACTACGCGACATGGAGCGGGCAGTTCGAATACATGGAGCGCGCCGAAGCCAAGATGAAAATCGTGGTGCCGATCACGCTGCTGATCATTTTCCTGCTGCTGTATCTTAACTTCATGCGCATCACGGAAGCGCTGATCGTGATGCTGTCGGTGCCGTTCGCTCTGGTGGGCGGCGTGTGGCTGCTGTGGCTGCTGGGTTACAACCTGTCGGTCGCCGTGGTGGTGGGCTTCATCGCGCTGGCCGGAGTGGCGGCGGAAACCGGGGTGGTAATGCTGATCTATCTGGAACACGCATGGGAACAGATCAAGGCAAAACGTAAGACTGACGGGCAAGAGCCAACTTCTGGTGATCTCTACGCGGCGGTCATGGAAGGCGCCGTCGAACGGGTTCGGCCAAAGATGATGACGGTGGTGGCGATCATGGCTGGCCTGTTGCCGATCATGTGGGGAACCGGCACCGGCTCCGAGGTCATGCGCCGCATTGCGGCACCGATGGTAGGCGGCATGATTTCTTCGACGATACTGACGCTGGTGGTGATTCCCGCGCTGTATGCCTTGTTCAAGGCGCGCGAAATTAAACATTCATCTTTTGGAGAGAAAGGCGGGCTGGCACCCGCACCATTACCATGAGCGCATGGCTCTTTTCATGCACAACACGAAAAAGGAGTAGCAAAGATGAAACGGTATCAAAATGGAGAAATCATGATTGTGATGATGGTCGTCATACTGGCCGTTGTTTGGTTGTCGAACGGGCATATGGGCATGATGGGCGGAACGATGGGGCATAGTGGCCATACCGAAAAACCGGCGGAAACCGCACAACCGGCAAAGGCCGAGCCATCGCCGCCCGCGCCCCAGGCATTGCCAGAACATCAGCACTGAACAATGACACCTTAAGGAGGCGAGCATGATTGAAATTATTCCAAATTTTCATCCTGCATTCGTGCATTTCCCCATCGCATTTACTACGGCGGCTCTAGCGTTCAACGCTATCGGTACGCTATTCAGGAATTGGTCTTATGCGGCGCAATGCCTGATGACGGGACGCTGGATGTTATGGGGTGCGGCATTGTTTGCGCTCATCGCCGCTACGTTCGGCTGGTTTGCCTTCAATAGTGTTGTGCATGACGAAGTGAGTCATGCCGCCATGATCCTCCATCGCAATTGGGCGCTGAGTGCATTGGCCGCATTGCTTACGCTTGCAGCCTGGGATGTGTGGCGTGGACGTTCTGGCAAGATGCCATCGCCCAGTATTCCATCACCGGGATTTCTGGTTTTGCTGGTTGCAGCGTGGCTGTTGGTGACAAGCGCGGCGTGGCACGGTGCGGAGTTAGTATATCGCCATGGCCTTGGGGTGATGTCCATGCCCAAACCGGAGGGATCGGACCATACCCATGAGCACGGCGCAGACACGGCACCCAAGAAGACCGGACATACCCATGCAGCGGGAACACCGCCGCACAAGGATTAGCCTTTCATAGTCGACTGACTAATTCATCAGAAGACGATGAGTTAGTCATTGATGAAACAACTAGCCATCTCACTAAGGCAGCAAGCTGCCAAGTGATTGGTTATGGTTAGCGCGATGAAAGCGGGGTTGCGCAAACCGTAACAAATTTTGACTGTAAACGGGCAGCAGTCGAAGCGTCGCTGGAAATGCCCGGGAAGGCAACGAATGGAGAGCGCAATGAAAAAACGAATTGGAATAATCGCCCTGTTGTTGACTGGCGTAGCGTCACTGCCACTGGCTGCTCAGCCTATGGCGGGCATGGGGACGCAGAAAAAAACCGAACAGGCCAGCCATCAAGGCACGGGCAAGGTGGTGTCCGTGGATCGCGCAAAATTGCGCATCAAGCTGGCGCACCAGCCGATCAAATCGCTTGGCTGGTCGGCCATGATGTTGGACTTCAGCGTAGTAAAAGCCTCGCTGCTGGATGGCCTCAAGGAGGGTGACGCAGTGCGGTTTGAACTGAGGAAATCCAAGTCGGATGATTTGGTATGGGTAATCGTCAAAATCGAACGCAAATAATTAATGATTAGGAAAGGGTGTCATGGGCAAACTGTTCGGTGCAACTGTGACCGGATTCTTGAGCGGCGCGCTATTCGCCTGCAGCTACAACCTGGTGAGCAAACGCAGTGTTTTACAAAGTCATTGATCTCCCGCTTCTTGCACGTACAATGGCTCAGGCTGCATAACCGGCTATCAGGCTAATGGAGTCTATCCCCGTGGAACAGATTACACAGTTCATGCAACCCGCGAGCGAGCCGATCGGTATGATCGAGGAGGTGCATGGGCCGGTGATAGACGTCGTCTGCGACCGGTTGCCGCCGCTGCACCAGGCGCTGTTCTGCGCGTTCGATCACGAGCATTACACCTTCGAGGTTTATCGCCATCTCGACGAGCGCCGTGCGCGCGCGATCGCCCTGCATCCCACCGCTGGCCTCAAGCGCGGCCTGCCGGTATTCGACAGCGGCGGGCCTCTGCGCATCCCGGTCACGCCGGATTGCCTGAACCGGTTGCTCGACGTGTTCGGCGCGCCGCTGGATGGTAGGCCGCCGCTGGTCGCCAGGGAAATGCGCAACATCATTGCGCG
>JACREA010000210.1 GCA_016218465.1 Nitrosomonadales bacterium
CGTCGATCCTACCGGCTGCGGCGATGCCTATCGCGCAGGTTTGCTGTACGGCATCCAGAAAGGCTGGGATTGGGAGACTACCGGCCGGCTCGCCTCACTGATGGGCTCGCTCAAGATCACTAATCGTGGCGGACAAAACCACAAATACACCCGTGCTGAACTGGCGGGCTTGTACGAGCAGCACTTCGGGCGCAGCATCAAGCTCTAATAGTTTCCGTCATTCCCGCGAAGGCGGGAATCCAGACAATTAAGCAAACCCCGCAGAGCGGGACAACATTTATTGGATTTTGTCTGCTGCGCAGAATTTTTGACTGGCTGGATTCCCGCCTTCGCGGGAATGACGATGCTTTCCAAATCATGAACCCTGAACTCCTCGCCTGCATCTCCACCGCCATCAGCAATGCGATGCGTCGTCCCTTCACACTGCGCGCCGCAACTCCCGTCGGCGGCGGCAGCATCAATGAAGCTTATCGTCTGGAGGGAGCGGACGGTTCGCGTTATTTCCTCAAGCTCAACGACGCCCAACATCTGCCGATTTTTGCCGCCGAAGCGGAGGGGCTGAACGTGATCGCCGCAACGAACATCATCTGCGTGCCGCATTCCGTTGCTCACGGCACTGCAAAGTCACGCAGCTTTCTCGTACTGGAATATCTGGAGTTGAATTCGCGCGGCAACACAGCTCTGCTCGGCGAACGACTAGCCGCATTGCATCGTTGCTCGTCCGATAGGGCAAACGAAAATCCAAATGCAACTGCATCCCTTCCCCCTTGCAGGGGGAAGGATAGGATGGGGGTAGAAGTGAGGGAAAATCACGTTTCTACCCCCTCCCTAGCCCTCCCCCTGCAAGGGGGAGGGGATAGCGGAACCGCATCACAATTCGGCTTCGCACATAAAAACTTCATCGGCACGACGCCACAGCCGAACGGTTGGAAAAATAGCTGGATAGATTTCTGGCGCGAACAACGCCTTGGATTTCAATTGCGCCTCGCCAAGCAGAACGGCTACGGCAGCCAACTTCAAACGCTGGGTGAAAGGCTGATTGACGCACTGCCTGCGTTCTTCGAGAACCACACCCCGCAACCCTCGCTGCTGCACGGCGACCTGTGGCGCGGCAACCACTCTTTTCTTGCGGACGGCACGCCGGTCATCTTCGACCCCGCGCCCTACTACGGCGACCGCGAATGCGACCTTGCGATGACCGAACTGTTCGGCGGCTACCCCGCCGATTTCTACGCCGCCTATCGCGCCGCGTTTCCGCTAGATGAGGGCTACGCGGTGCGCAAAGACCTCTATAACCTGTATCACATCCTCAACCACGCCAATCTGTTTGGCAACGGGTACGCAAGGCAGGCGGAGCAGATGATGCTGAGGTTGCTGGCGGAGGTTGAAGGGTAATTGGTAAGTTGGTTAACAACCAGGCTCAAACGCCGTACCGCGAAGACTCTTACAGACATCGCCAACTCTTCATCACCGAATTCTTCAACCCACCTGAATAATCTGGTTGAGCCGTTCGCAGACCTGTGCAAACAAGGCTTTGGATAAGGCGCCGAGCGGATGCGCCTTGGCCTTGCGCAAACGCCAGTCGAAAGACTTGGGCTGGTGGCATAGCACGTAGCTGGTTTGCACGGTTTTGCGTCCCTTCGCGTTCCCCACGGCAACGGCAAACGGATTATCCGCGTTGTATTCCGCCGTGGTCATGGGTAATCCGATAACCAGCGATGTCTTCTCGTTGAAAATGCGCGGCGAGAGTACCAAAAACGGATGCACATCGCGCATTTCGCGCCCGACTTGCGGATTGCAGTCGATCCAGATGATGTCCTGCCGGTCCGGCACCCAAGGCTTGCGTTTGCCTGCTGCTACCGATCTGGCGGTTACCAATGCTCGGCACCCAGCGTTTCTGTTGTGTTCATCTGTTCACCGCCGTGGCGCTTGGGATCGTAGGAAGCCAGGCGTTGTTCCAGGGAGAGCCGCGTTACAGCGACCGGCGTGATGACGACTTGGTCGCCTTCAACCGATACGCGCACGCGCTGATCTACGTGTAGGTGCGCTTCCGGCGCGACTGCTGCGGGCAATCGGACTGCCTGATTGTTGCCCCACTGTTTGATATCGAGAACAGCTTCGGTCATGACATATACTCCTTACAAAATGTATAAACGCCAGTCTATACATATTGAGACAGACGGTCAATTCTCGATGTGCCCAATCACCAATGCTTCGCCACCGGGTTGTTGCAGGCCGCCTGGAACAGCTGGCGGTCATCCAGGCGGATCGCGCTCATCGGGCCGCCCCACAGGCAGCCGGTGTCGAGCGCGATGACGTTTTTCCTGAGCAGCAGGCCGAGCGCCGACCAGTGGCCGAAGATCACTGTTGAACCGGCGCTGGCCCGTTTGGGGATGTCGAACCACGGCAGGTAACCGGCCGGGATGTTCTCCACTTCGCCCTTGAACTTGAATTCCATCTCGCCTTCTTTGGTGCAGATGCGCATCCGGGTGAAGGCGTTGACGATGACGCGCAGGCGCTTGTAGCCGGTGAGACCGTCGTCCCAGTTGTGCGGGACGTTGCCGTACATGCGCGCGAGGAAGATGGCGTAGTCGTCACTGCGCAG
>JACREA010000211.1 GCA_016218465.1 Nitrosomonadales bacterium
GCTGTTTTACCTTAACTGGAAGCTCACGCTGCTCAGCCTGGTGATGCTGCCCATCATTGCGCTAATACTGAGAATCATCAATACCCGCCTGCGCAACGCCAGCCGCGAGTCGCAGCGGGCGATGGGCGACATCACACAAGTCATCGAAGAGAGCGTTGCCGCGCACAAAGTGGTCAAACTGTTTGGCGGACAGCAATACGAGAGCGATCGTTTTCGCGACCAGGCAAACTGGGTGCGCCGCTACGCCATGAAACAGCAAATGGCTGCTGCAGCCAATGTGCCCATCGTACAGATGGTCGCCGCCGTGGCGCTATCCTTCATTATCTATCTCGTCACAATACAGTCACGCAGCGATGAAACCACGGTCGGCGGATTTCTTTCATTTATCGCAGCCATGCTGATGCTGACCGCTCCGATCAAGCGCCTGACAGGGGTGAGTGAATTTTTACAGCGCGGGCTGGCGGCATCGGAAAGCGTATTTGAATTGATTGATACACCCGGCGAAATTAATGCAGGGAAAGTGACAATCGGACGCGCCCATGGCCGCATCGCGTTTGAACACGTAAGCTTGTCCTACCAGCAGGACGACCGGCTGGCGTTGCGCGATATCTCCCTGGAGATTCCCGCAGGGCAGGCAGTCGCTCTGGTAGGCGCGTCCGGCAGCGGCAAGAGCACACTCGCAAATCTGGTGCCACGCTTCTATCTGCCGAGCAGCGGACGTATCACGCTGGACAGCCATGATCTCGCCGATCTTACGCTGGCCGATTTGCGCGCCAACATCGCGCTGGTAAGCCAGGAAGTCGTGTTATTCAACGACACAATTGCCGCCAATATCGCGTACGGCCAGATGCGCGAAGTACCGGAGTCAGAAATCATCGCCGCCGCACAAGCCGCGCATGCGATGGAATTTATTCGCGAAATGCCGCAGGGACTAAACACGCTGGTTGGCGAGCGGGGAGTGAAACTTTCCGGGGGGCAGCGCCAGCGTATCGCCATTGCGCGCGCCATTCTCAAAAACGCTCCCATCCTTATTCTCGACGAAGCGACTTCCGCACTGGACAGCGAATCAGAACGCCATGTCCAGGCCGCACTTGAGACTTTGATGCAAGGACGTACCTCCCTAGTCATCGCACACCGTCTATCCACCATCGAAAAAGCGGACCGCATCGTTGTGCTGCAAAAGGGTGAGATTGTCGAGATTGGCACACACCGTGAATTGCTGGCAAAGAACGGTGTGTACGCGCAGTTGCATCGTATCCAGTTTGCGTCAGATGCTGATTTGCAACCAAGGGTTTTGGGCAGCTACTAATTGATCATTTGAGGAAGTTACAATGAAACGCGTATTAGTCACCGGCGGAGCCGGATTCCTGGGGTCACACCTTTGTGATCGCCTGATCAAGGACGGCGATGATGTTTTGTGCGTTGACAACTTTTTTACCGGGAGCAAAACAAATATTGCGCACCTGATCGGCAATCCTTATTTTGAGCTGATGCGCCACGATGTCACTTTTCCGCTGTATGTGGAGGTTGATCAAATATACAACCTCGCGTGTCCGGCTTCACCCGTGCACTATCAATTTGATCCGGTGCAGACAACCAAGACCAGCGTGCATGGTGCAATCAACATGCTCGGCCTCGCCAAGCGGATCAAGGCGCGGATTTTTCAGGCCTCCACCTCCGAAGTGTATGGTGATCCGGTGATGCATCCGCAGCCCGAAAGTTACTGGGGAAATGTAAACTCCATCGGCCCGCGCTCCTGCTACGACGAAGGCAAGCGTTGCGCCGAGACTCTATTTTTTGATTACTACCGGCAACACAATCTGGACATCAAGGTTGCGCGGATTTTCAACACTTACGGCCCGAGGATGCACCCCAATGACGGCAGGGTCGTCAGTAATTTTATTGTCCAGGCATTAAAGGGCGACGACATCACGATTTATGGGGACGGCAGCCAGACACGCAGCTTTTGTTATGTGGATGACCTGATTGAGGGCTTTATCCGTATCATGAAAACCGAAGCAGGCTTCACCGGGCCGATTAACCTTGGCAATCCAAGCGAGTTTTCCATGCTTGAACTGGCGGAAACCATACTTAAACTTGCCAAGTCAAACAGCAAGCTGGTCTACAAACCGCTTCCCCAGGACGACCCGCGCCAGAGGCAGCCGGACATTGCCTTGGCAACCAGCTCATTGGGCTGGACGCCGCACGTCAACCTGGAAGACGGACTTAAGGAAACCATCGATTATTTCCGGCGGATTTTGTAACAGGATCGAGCCACGGAAATTCAAGCGCACAGAGAAAACCATGACGAACATCTTTTCACAATTAGGCTCGATTATTTCCGGATATGACTTCTTTTCCGAGAGGCTTCTTTGCGACCGTGAAACGGCCATCATCCGGTTCAACAAAGCGCTAAAGGAAGCCAGGGAATATTACGCTCAACACAAGCAGATAAAAATAGCTCACGAATTGATCCATGAAAGCTGGTCGCAGAACATTGCAGACCTGGAATCGTACTTTGTCAGTCAAATGAATGAGGACTTCATTTCAAACAAGGTCATCAACGGCACCATGGTTTTCACCAATCGGGAAGCGTACAAACTGGAAATCAAAAATATTTCCGCTGCGTTCGACAAAAGGAAGATCGAGGAGATAATCAGCAAAGACCTCAACCCGGCGTTTCTCGCCGGCAAATCGCGCCGCTCGACGCTGATCAACTCTGCACACCACCTGCATCACCTGATGCGTTTCGAGCAAGTAACCGGGAGAAAAATCGGGGACATCAGAAGCGCCGTTGAGTTTGGCGGCGGATACGGGAACATGGCCCGCATAGTTGAAAATATCGGGTCATGCAAGACCTATTCCATCGTGGATCTGCTGTTGTTCTCCTGCATCCAGTATGTTTTCCTGAGCACTGTGGCCGGCGAAGACCAAGTAGCTCTCGCTGACGTGAAAACCAGAAAAAATGCAAAATTTATTCTCCACCCGTTATTCCGCGCGAACTCACAGGCGAACTTGCACGGCGAACTATTTCTCAGCACCTGGGCCTTGAGTGAGAGCACACGTGCGTCATACGAATGGGTGATCGCATGCGACTTGTTTGGCGCATCAAACATTCTGCTTGCCTATAACGAGCATTGGCAGCCGTGGCACGGGAATGAACTGGAGGAATCGCTGGCAAAAAAGGGATGGCGCGTCATAAGGGAAGCCATTCCATTCTTGCCGGGAAGCTTTTATCTTTTCGCGACCAGATGAGCAATCGTCCCGCGATTCGCGGTTGCCGGAACACCCTCATTGTTCAATTGGGAGACATTGGCGATGTCGTCCTGACCACCCCGACAATTCGGGCCATGAAGGAGGCTTACCCTGATGCGCGAATATCCATACTGATTTTCAAACCATATGGTTCCCTGCTTGCAGCCGACCCGAATGTTCATGAGGTCGTTGAAACTGCAAGAATCCGCGGCACGTTGTTCCGCCGCCTGCGCGAGTTTGTAGCTTTCGCACGGTACCTGCGGCAGAAGCGGTATGACCTTGTAATAGACCTGCGAACCGGAGATCGTGGTGCGATCCTCTCATTTCTTACCGGAGCGCCGGTGCGGGTCGGCTGCCAAGGAATCGTAAAACAATTCTGGCATCAAATACTGTTTACGAAAATCATCCGGAATTACAAGATTGCGCCGCCGCCCGTTCATCCCGGAGCTGATCAGTCGTTGCGAGTTGTGCGTGAACTCGGCATTACCACTGAAGATTCCACACCACGGCTATTCATCGCGCCGGGAGACCGCTTACGCGCCAGCGCCCTGCTTGCGGAAGTTGGTCTTGTTCCCGGAACCAAAATGGTGACGTTAAATCCGTTTTCGCGCTGGAAATACAAGGAATGGGACAACACAAAATGGGGAGAGGTAATAGACAGGCTTTGGGAAGAGCGTCGCATACCCGCCGTGTTAATAGGCTCTCCTGAAGAAGCGGTCGCCTGCCAGGAAATTGTTGCGGGGCGTAAGGGGCACACCATCAATCTGGCGGGAAAAACAACACTCGGGGAATTAACGGCGGTGCTCTCCATGAGCTTGCTTCATCTTGGTGTAGACAGTGCCGCACCCCATATCGCCGCAGCAGTGGGCACGCCGACCGTCACGATACATGGCCCCTCGGACTGGCGGGCATGGCGCATCGTCAATGAGCGTCACAAGGTTGTCAGCCCCGCGATGGATTGTGTCCCTTGCAGCATGATGGGGTGTGACGGAAGCGGAAGGAGCAGATGCCTTAATGAACTTGCTGCGGAACCGGTCGTGCGTAAGGCTCTTGAACTGTTGGCTGCTTTCCCACTTGGGTCGACTAACCAACGTCACGCGTGATCCCAGGAGTGTGCAACTGCTCTTAGGGCGCGAACGATCTGCGTGAGCGGTAATCATGGATCATAACTGTATCTTTTCCCCGTCATTTTCAATGCAGGTTTTTCGATCAGAATATGGCACAGGTACGCGATACTTGTAGTGGAAAACATCCCAATCAACATGATCATCTGGTCTGAGAAATGCTGTTCGGTAAGATAGTGAAGTATCGGGAAATGCAGCAAATAAAACGAGAAGCTAATATTCCCAATAAGTGCCACCGGGCGATTTTCAAAGAGCGGGCGCATATATCGAGCTTGCGACAATACCAATATCAGTGCCATTACCAGAACTGTGTACCACAGTTCAAGAACGCGACCGCCCCCCGGCGGAAATAGCGCACCAATCAGAATTGCAACAACCAGAGAATCCGCAATTTTGGCTGACAGGTTGATTCTGTCCAAATAGCTGTAGGCAATAATTCCACCGATAAAACAATACAGGTAGGTCTCGATAGCCCAGTGCGCGCCCAGCCATTCCTGGTGCCAGCGAGGATCCAATAGCGATAATGCAAGTGCGACGAAAAACACTATCCATTTCCATAGAGAGTCGATGCGTGCCAGAAAGAAGAAGAGTGGTGGAATAATCAGATAAGTCCACATCTCAATAGGCACAGTCCACTCTACCCCGATAACCGAAGCTTGGTAACGCACGTCCCAGAGATTCAAGAAGGTCAAATGTGCAAACAAGTCGAAAATATCGCGTGAAGACACACCGAACATATTTTGATAATAGTTATTTCCGCCCAGCCACCAGAACGCGACAATGGCAACGCAATACATCGGAAATATTCGGGCGAACCGGCGCAGCAGGTAATGTGGATAACTGAATTTTCTGGTGCGCC
>JACREA010000212.1 GCA_016218465.1 Nitrosomonadales bacterium
ACCTTCATTTTCTGGATCGGCATGAGCCACTCCGGGACGCTGTTGTCGGCGATTTTGCACCTGATGCATGCCGACTGGCGCAAGCCGATTTTTCGTTTCGCCGAAGCGCTGACGACTTTTTCGTTGATGACAGCGGGGCTGTTCGTGATGGTGCACTTGGGACGTTTGTGGCAATTCTACTACTCGGTACCCTATCCGGATGAGCGCGGCTTGTGGCCTAACTTCCAGTCACCGCTGCTATGGGATGCGATGGCGATCTTTACGTATTTGAGTTCGTCGATTCTGTTTCTGTATATCGGCATGATCCCCGATCTGGCGATCTGCCGCGATCATCTCCACGAAGGATGGCGCAAGAAGCTGTACACCTTGTTGTCGCTGGGCTGGGAAGGAACTGACCGCCAATGGCGCAATTTCCGCGTCACTTACCTGACCATTGCCTGTTTCCTGATTCCGCTGGCAGTGTCGGTGCACTCCATCGTGGCCGCCGACTTTGCCATGTCGCAACAACCCGGCTGGCACGTGACCTCGTTCCCGGCGTACTTCGTGGCCGGCGCGCTGTATTCCGGTTGCTCGGCGATCATCACGCTGTTCATCATCTTGCGCTACGTGTTCAAGTTTGAGGAATACATGACCTTGCCTATCCTGAAGAAGACCGTGCGCCTGACTTTTGCGATTGCGATGATATGGACCTATCTGAATGCGGTGGAATTTGCCTCGGTCTGGTACAGCCACGATCAGGCCTCCAAGGACGTGTTGATCCAGAAGGTGATCGGTCCTTTCGCGCCAGCCTGGTGGGGGATGATTTTCTGCGGTTCGGTAGTGCCGCTGACGCTGGCGTTCAAACGCTTCCAGACCAATATTCCGGTGCTGTTCGTAGTGTCGCTGTTATTGAACCTGGGTATGTGGCTGGAACGCTGGATGATTGTTGCGCCGACATTTTCGCACGGTTACTACCCGTGGACGTGGGATCACGACCAATGGCCGAGCTTTGTTCAATGGGGCATGGTGTTCGCCAGCTTCGGTTGGTTTACCATGCTGTTCATGGGGTTCTGTAAAGTGTTCCCATCCGTGTCGATGTATGAAGTGAAGGAAATGGTTTATCACCGCCAACTGCATCTGAAGAAGAATGAGACGGCCGAACAGGGAGCACACTAATATGAGCCAACGTCATTTACTCGCGCTGTATAACAACTTCGATGATGCCGAAGCCGCGATTTACGAGTTGCGTGCGGCTAACATCAAGGGATTCAATTTTGATGATTTGACGCTGAAATCTCCCATCGAGCATCCCGAGGTGGAGAATATTCTGGGCCATCGCTCCGCCAATGTGCAATGGTTTTCGCTGTTCGGCGCGTTGCTGGGAGCTCTGTTGGGGTTTTTCCTGATTTCCGGCGCGCAGGCGAATTTTTATGCGCAGCTGAAAGGTGGCAAGCCCATCGTACCGTTCCCGCCCAACTTTGTGTTGACCTTCGAGATGTGCGTTTTAGGCGGCGTATTTATCACGATACTGGGCTTCCTGGTTTGCGCTCGCTTACCGGCCAAGAGGTCGCCGCTTTATAACTCGAAGGTGTCGGAAGACCAGATCGGAGTTTTGGTGAAAGCAGACGAGTCTGCGATAGCGAAAATCAAAGGGGTGTTCCTCAACCATCAGGCGTTGGAGATTCAGGAAGAGGTAAGCAAATGAGAAAATTATCCTTGGTGGTTGTGTTATTGCTCGCCCCCTCTCTGGCGTACGCGTGGCCCTGGTCACAGGACATGGCTAATCAGATCAGCGTCAAGCCGCAGGCAAGTGTTGATGCAGCCAATCCGGGCATGAAGGCGTTTCCCAAACGCTCCGTGCCAGTCGCTGGCACGACCGTTATGGTCAAGGATGCGGATGCGGCTCGCAAGATGGCCAACCCTGTCCCGGCTGACGACAAGTCAGTGGAGCAGGGCGGCCGTTTGTATGCAATTTATTGCACACCCTGCCACGGGAAATCGGGAACCGGGGATGGCTTGGTGGGTGAAAAGCTCATCATGAAGCCGTGGAATTTGACCAATAGCAATGAAATGCACAACTGGGACCCGAAGGATTATCCCGATGGCTTTATCTGGGGCTATATATCATTAGGCGGCGCGGTGATGCCCAGCTACGCCAATGACCTATCGGCGACCGAGCGTTGGCATGTGGTTAACTACATGCGCAAGGTGCTGCAAAAGGGCCAGGCTGGACAGGCTGCGACCCAGGCCACTTCGACAGGCTCAGGACAGGCAAAATAGGAGACAGCGAGTATGTTTGCATACAGTAATTGGTCGGTGTTGACCGTTAGTTTTGTGGTGGTGCTGTCGCTCGCATTGAGTGGCGTCACCTTGTGTTCAGTGCTGCATTTGGTAAATGCAAAATGGCGTTTTGAAGTGCGCCATTTGGCGGCTTCGTTGTTCGCGTTGTTCCCGCTGGCGTTTGTGCTGTTGATCATCTTGCTGGTGGGGGGAGCGAATACCTTTCACTGGTGGGCGCACATGGATACTCACGGCGCCCACATGCCGGGCTGGTATCACCCGACCTGGTTGATCTCGCGGGAGATCGTCGGCATGGTGTTCATGATTGGCTTGTACTGGGAGTTCGTTCAGCGCCAGGCGGTGAGCGATAACAGCCCGGAAGACGCGGAACGTTTTCACCATATCGCAACCTGGATACCGTTCTTCTTCGTGCTATACAGCACCATGATCGCGTGGGATTTCGAGATGACGCTGGTGCCGCACTGGCATAGCGCGATTTACGGGATGCATCAGTTCATCAGCAACTTCGGCATGTTCCTGGCTTTTCTGGTGGTGTGGATATATGTGTTGAACAGCCGTCAGAAGCTGGTGCGTCCGGTGCCGGATTACATCTACAATTATCTGGCGCAAATGTTGCTCTCATTTTCACTGCTGTGGATATACACCTTCGATGCGCAATACCTGACTATCTGGTATGGCAACCTTCCTGATGAGACTGACCGTCTGTTTGCCATGCAAAACGGCGATTACGCCTTCATCTGGTGGGCTACGCTGGCGCTGAAGTTTGTCATTCCGTTCGTCGCATTCTGCTTTCCCGGCCCGCGCCACAATGTCTCCGCGATCAATGCGGTGGCCGTTTGCATCATCGTGGGTACACTGTTCGAACGCTATGTGTGGATAGGCGGTATCGAAGGCACAGGTGCGTACCCTTATCTGGCCAGCGTTGCTGTCGGCAGTGTGGTCGCAATAATTGGCTTCTTTCTGGTGCGTATGCAAATGCGGCGCTCCAAACTGATCAAGGGATAATAAGCATGATGAGATTGTATTCGGGCACCACTGACCCGTTCTCCCACCGCTGTCGGATCGTGTTGTACGAGAAAGGCATGGATTTCGACATAATCGATGTCAACATGGCGGGCCGTGCTGAAGACATCGCGGTGATCAATCCATACAATAAAGTACCCGTTCTGGTCGAACGTGACTTGATCCTGCACGAAGCCAATATCATCAACGAATATATTGACGAGCGCTTCCCTCATCCGCAACTGATGCCGCCAGACCCCGTCATGCGCGCCCGTGCGAGGCTGTTCCTGTTTCGATTTGAGCAGGAGCTTTACAGCCAGGTTGAGCTGATCGAGCGCGGCGTCGTGAAGTCTGCCGACAAGGCGCGCGCAGTGATCCGTGACAACCTGACGCAACTTGCGCAGATACTGGTTCATCAGAAGTTTTTGTTGGGCGGCGAGCTATCCATGCTGGATGTTGCAATTGCGCCGCTGCTGTGGCGGCTCGACCACTACGGCATCCAGATGGGCAAGGATGCGGCGCCGCTGATGAAATACGCCGAGAGGCTGTTTTCCCGCCAGGGTTTTATTGATTCATTGACGCCCTCCGAAAGAGCGATGCGTAAGTGAGCGACCTGTCCACTCGCCCGTACCTGATCCGTGCGATTTACGATTGGTGTGTGGATAGCGGCCTGACTCCCTATCTTGCAGTTCGAGTGAATGAGCAAACTGAGGTTCCCCCTGCCTTTGTGAAAGACGGCGAGATCGTCCTGAATCTCGGTGCGGGCGCAGTGCGCAATCTGGAGATGGGCAACGAGATGATCACCTGCAGCGGGCGCTTTGGTGGCGCGCCTTTCGATCTCATGGTGCCGGTTGTGGCGGTCATCGGGATATTCGCCAAGGAAAACGGGCAGGGTCTGGTGTTTCAAGGTAGCGACCCTCAACAGCCGCCGCCCAATTCAAGCGGCGGTGATCAAAAAACCGGGCACGCACCTCACAAGCCTCATTTGAAAGTTGTGAAATAAGCCTGTCCTGAGTTTAACGAAGGGCTTGTTTCGAGCACAGATGAAAAAGCCGCAGAACCTGCGGCTTTTTTGTGTTTGTCATTCCCGCGAAGGCGGGAATCCAGTTAATTGAAAAGTTCCTGCTTAGCAGGTCAACAATAAGATTTTGTCCGCTTTGCGGAGCATTATTGTTGCTGGATTCCCGCCTTCGCGGGAATGACGCGGTAATTCAGCTTGCAGCCAGAGCCAGCGAAGCCTGCATCTTGCCCATCGCCTTCTGCTCGATCTGGCGGATGCGTTCAGCCGACACATTGAACTCGGCGGCCAGTTCATGCAGCGTCGCGGCAGCGCCCTCATCGCACAACCAGCGCGCCTCGACGATGCGGCGGCTGCGCACGTCCAGCTCGCCCAAGGCATTCACCAGGCCGGTTGTTTGCAGGCGTTCACGCTCTGTCGTTTCCAGTATGCGGGAAGGCTCATGCGCCTCGTTGTCGGCCAGATAATAAACCGGCGCGTAGCTCTCGTCGTCATCGTTGCCCGGTTCCAGCGCGACCTCGTGGCCGGCGAAGCGCGCTTCCATATCCACCACATCGTGTTCGCTGACATTGAGCTGCTGGGCGATCTCGCTGATCTGTTGCGGCTTGAGCGGTTCCAGCCCCTTCTTCATGCTGCGCAGATTAAAGAACAGCTTGCGCTGTGACTTGGTGGTGGCAATCTTCACCAGCCGCCAGTTGCGCACCACGAACTCATGGATCTCGGCGCGTATCCAGTGCAGCGCGAATGACACCAAGCGCACCCCGCGATCCGGGTCATAGCGCTTTACCGCTTTCATCAGGCCGATGTTGCCTTCCTGGATCAAGTCAGCCTGCGGCAGACCGTAACCGGCGTAACCGCGCGCCACGCTGACCACCACGCGCAGGTGAGAGAGCACTAATTGACGGGCTGCGTCCAGATCGTTGTCGATCTTGAAACGCGTTGCCAGCGCAAATTCTTCCTGCTGGGACAGGATGGGGAAGCGGTTGACCGACTGGACATAAGCCTCAAGGCTGCCAACGGCTGACGGTACGGGCAAGCTGAATGTAGCGTTCATGATGTTTCCTCCTTAACCGAAGCAATTCTAGCACTCGCAGGTTAAGAGTGCCAAGCTGAGAAATGGTTCGATGGTTTGAGGAGTAAGCAGAAACTGATAGCAAAACTTTTTATGCCTCTTAACAAAGCACAGCAGGAT
>JACREA010000208.1 GCA_016218465.1 Nitrosomonadales bacterium
AGTGCATTACAGCGATATACCACCACCAAAGGCTGAGCAGGTTGAAACCAGAAAATTTTCCAGTACAACCGGTTCGGACGATACATTGCCCTATGAAACGCGCCGAGCGCAACAAAATTTTCCGGTTACATTGTACATTGGGCCTGGCTGCGGCGAGACATGTAATCAGGCGCACAGCTTGTTGAATAAACGCGGCATTCCATACAACGAAAAATCACTGAAAACAAAAGAAGATATCGAAGCGTTCAAGCAACTATCCGGCATCGAAGGCGTTCCCGTGCTGTCAGTCGGCAAAACTTTTTTGAGAGGATTTCTGGCCGAGCAGTGGCACAGTGAACTCGACATTGCCGGTTATCCGAAGATTCCTCCGTATCGCGCACCCGGTAAGCCTTTCACTCCAGATGCAGCAAACCGAGAGTCTGCGGACAGCTCGTCCGCGAAATGAAGCTGGCTACCTGGAACGTCAATTCGCTGAAAGTGCGCCTGCCGCACGTTTTGAAATGGCTCGCTGAAAATCCTGTAGAAGTGCTGTGCCTGCAGGAGACTAAACAACAGGACGAGGATTTCCCGCAAGCTGAATTGCAGGTTGCGGGCTTCCACAGCGTATTCAGCGGTCAGAAGACATACAACGGCGTGGCGATACTTAGCCGCGAACCGGCCAGCGATGTCCAGTACGGTATTCCTGATTATGCCGATGACCAGAAGCGCGTCATCGCCGCCACTTTCAATGATATTCGCGTTGTTTGTTTGTATGTTCCGAACGGCCAGAGCGTGGATTCAGACAAGTATTATTACAAACTGGGCTGGCTCAGCGCGCTGCGCGAATGGCTGAGAGACGAACTCACGCGCCACCCGAAGCTGGTGGCGCTCGGCGATTACAACATCGCACCTGAAGATTGTGACGTTCATGATCCGGTAGCATGGCAAGGCAACGTGCTGGTCAGCGAAGCCGAGCGCATCCAGTTTCAGAACCTTATCAAACTCGGCTTGCGCGACAGTTTCCGCATGTTCGAGCAGGCTGAAAAATCATTCACCTGGTGGGACTACCGCATGATGGCGTTCCGCCGCAACCAGGGTGCGCGCATCGACCATATTCTTGTCAGCGATCCGCTCGCCGTGCAATGCAGGAGCTGCGTGATAGACAAAGCGCCGCGCAGACTGGAACGTCCGTCGGATCATGCGCCGGTGGTGATAGAGTTGTAAATGGCTGCCGAATTGAAATCGCGGTTTGTACCTTATGCATAAAATGGCTCATCGTTTCTACAATTCGGGCGTTCCTGAACAAGTACCTGCATGATGCGACTCCTATCCAGCGTTTACCTAAGCCAGCTGCGAGGCCTGTACGGCTAGTTCATTCACCGAGTTCTGGATGTCATCGGCTTTTTCAGGATCTATACCCAGAGCTTGCCATTCTTGTTCGGTTATCGCGCCACTGGTGTGTTCTGTGATGCTAAAATTTGGTAATAGCTTTTCGGCCACTGCGACCAAATGTACTAGTGCGTTTGTACCAGCTTCCTTATCGAGAATGGGTGGATGGTGGTAAGCCAGCACCTCAATGATTTCGGGGGGTAAATTCCAGTGCCACCCTAAGTGCGCACCGGTCTGGCAGTGTGTAATGCCTAACACCTCCATCTCGATTTCCTGTACCGGACGCCCCGCTTGCTGTTGTATTTGCAGGTGCAGATCATTGCTCGCAGCACTATCGACGTGGTGGAGTGCCATGAAGCCTATGTCATGCAACAATCCTGACAGAAATATCTGGTCTTCATCGGGGCGATGCGATCTTGGCATGGATTGAGCAATGTCGCGCATGGTGATGGCGATGGTCATGCTGTGTAGCCACAAATCATGCGGGTTGAAATGTTTTCCAGGCGCCAATTTCACAAAATTGGACATCGATGCGATTCCAATCGCTACCGATTTGACTTTGTTGATGCCGAGCAGCGTAGCCGCTTCGTTCACCAAGCTTATCCTGCGCGACAGCCCCATCATCGGTGAGTTGGCCAAACCGATGATGCGTGCAGAAATCTGAGGGTCTTGTCCAATCAGTTTAATCAACTGTGTTTCGCCAGCATCGGTATCCAAAGGCAGCGCCAGAAGTTTCTGGGCGATGGCAGGCATGGCGGGGAGGGAGTTGATGTTTTCCAGTGCGCGTTTTAGTTTCTGACGTTTATCGTTATCAGTCATTATATTTGCCTTTAAGGATCGTGCCCAAGATGAGAACCGAATAATATTTTGGTTACTCCTGATTGTCCATGTATCAAAACAGAAGCCGGATACAGGTTCCAACCGACGCAATGGAAATCGAAACGATCAGAACAATCAGGAGCCATGGTTTCAAATCGCCAAATATTCTGGTGTAACTCACTAAACCTACCCTGTCGAATATCTTGCTTAGCCAGGCGCGTTTCTCGGGCAGAAAACCGGAAATTTTCTGGTTGCCGCGCCAATTTTCCAAATCAATCTCTTTGTGCGCAATATTCCAGCCACCGCATATCAATACTTCGCGTCCGCTTGCTCGCAATTCGGCAGGAAAGCCGCCATGAATTTGAACTTTACTTCCTGGCGTTCCTCGCCACTTGAGCAGGATGGCAGATACAGCGGCACAACGCTGAAATCGGCAAAATCCGCGCGTATATAACGCCACTCTGCATCAAACTCCGCGATACCCAGCCCTTCGATGACCTGCTGCGGTTGCTTGCGGCAATAAATCCCCGCGCCGCTATAAGCCTTCATTTCCGCATATATGGAAATATTCTCGACAACTCGGCGGATTGAGCATCTGGTCAGTCATGTCCGATACTTGCGCCTTGAGTTCCTGCAAGCAAACGATGTCAGCATCCTGCTGCGTGAGCCATTCAAAAACCCCCTTTCTGGCGGCTGAGCGGATGCCGTTCAAGTTGAAAGAAATTATCCGCATGAAATTTCGGTGACCAGATTTGAAGTTGCGCCATTATAATGACGCATCTTCAGCTCAGCCGATTGTATTGATCATGTTCAAATTCAGACAGGATTTCATCCGCTTTGCCGTACAGCAAAAAGTATTGAGTTTTGGAGAATTTCAAACGAAGGCAGGGCGTTTGTCTCCGTATTTTTTTAACGCGGGGTTATTCAACGATGGCGCATCATTAAGAAGCCTGTCGCAGTTTTACGCCCAGGCAATTCTTGCCTCTGAAACACCCTTTGATATGCTGTTTGGCCCCGCTTACAAAGGCATCCCGCTGGTTGCAGGGACCGCCATCGCGCTGGCTGAACAGGGAAGCAACGTGCCTTATTGCTACAACCGCAAGGAGGCCAAAGACCACGGTGAAGGCGGCACGACAGTAGGCGCAAAACTGCAGGGCAAGGTCTTGATCGTCGATGACGTGATTTCTGCCGGAACTTCCGTGCGAGAGTCTATCGATCTGATTCGCTCGGCTGGCGCCGAGCCATGCGGGGTGGTTATCGCATTGGACCGTATGGAGCGCGGCCAAGGCGAACTTTCTGCTGCGCAGGAAGTGCAACGCAACTATAATATCCCGGTAATGTCTATCGCAACCCTGAGCGACCTGCTCGGTTATTTGCATGATGAAGATGATCTGGTGCAGAATCTGTATGCCACACAGATGTATCGGGACAAATACGGAGTGAAAAATGACTAGGAACAGATTGCTTGTTGCGCTTATCCTCGGTACGTTTTTCAGCTTGCCCTCTTCGGCAAAGCTATACAAGTGGGTGGATGAAAAAGGCACAACACACTACGGCGAAACCATCCCGCCGGAATATGCCGGCCAAGGTCGTGCCGAGTTGAACAAGGATGGCCGGGTAGTAAAAAAGCAGGACGTGCTTACTCCCGAGCAGCTTCGCGCCGAACGTGATGCCAAGGAACAGGCAGATGCAAAAAAACGGGAAGATGAAAAGGCAGCAATAGAAGCGAAGCGCCGCGACAAGGCGCTTATTGATACTTATAACAGCCCGGATGAAATCGATCTGGCACGCAAACGCAATCTGCAGCAAATCGAGTTGCGCATCAGCCGCATCAATTCAAATCTGAAAATGGCCAACGAAAATTTGCTTGGTTTGCAAAAAGAAGCCGACGACTTCAACAAGGCAAACAAACCAATACCAAAAGACTTGCAGGATGACTTGAAGGAAGCGCAGGAAAGGTTGGACAAACTGCAAAAAGATTTGGAAAAAGCGCAGGATGAAAAGGCAACGATGGATGCTCGCTTCGATGCCGACAAGGCACGCTACAAGATGTTAACCGGCAAGTAATTACAGCACCTCAAACTGGCGTTCGGTTGCGTTATAGCCCAGCAACTCACCGCGTTCAATGTCGAAATACCACCCATGCAGCGCGAGCGTGCCTTGCTCGACACGCAAGCGTATCCAGGAAAAAGTCATCAGGTTATCCAGTGAAACCAATATTGCCTGCTGTTCGCAGGCACGATGATGTGCGGCGCTACCTGCGTCTGCGAATTCCCGGCTTACCCGTTCCCGTGCAGAATCGGCTATTCCCATCCATTCTGAAATGAACGCGTCTCCTTTTTGCACATCTCCTTCCAGAAGAGCACGAATACCGCCGCAATGAGCATGCCCCAACACGATAAGGTGCTCGACATTCAGCTTGCGCACGCCAAACTCCAGCGCTGCGCTGGTGCCGTGATAGTGTCCCTGATTTTCGGCGGGAGGAACAAGATTGGCTACATTGCGAATGACAAACAAATCGCCGGGCGCGCAGTCCAGTATCAAAGCAGGGTCGACGCGCGCATCGCAGCATGCGACCACAAGAGTTTTAGGGGTCTGCCCCTGTTCGACCAACTCACGAAACAACGAGTCATTTTGCGAAAAATGCCTTTCGCGGAAGCGTGAAAAGCCTTCGATGAGCTGCTTGGGCGAACTCACGCGCCAGTCAGGCGTTGCGCCGCTTCGCGATATTTGCTGGCAGTTTTTTGAAGCACCTCCTGCGGAATATGCGGTGCAGGCGGTTGCTTGTTCCAGCCAGATGATTCAAGCCAGTCGCGAACAAACTGCTTGTCAAAACTGGGCGGATTGCTGCCGACATGGTACTGATCGGCTGGCCAGAAACGCGAAGAATCCGGAGTGAGCGCTTCATCGATCAGATATAGCTTGCCCGTTTCATCAACGCCGAATTCGAATTTTGTATCGGCGATAATGATGCCCTTGCTTGCCGCATAATTTGCCGCTTCAGTATAGAGCGCCAGCGTCGCATCTCGCACTTCCTTGGCACGCATTTCGCCGAGCAATTTGACGGCCTGTTCAAAGGAAATATTCTCATCATGTTCGCCTGCCGCTGCCTTGGTAGATGGCGTAAACAAAGGCTGCGGCAATTTTTCTGCCTCGCGTAATCCGGCAGGCAATTTATTTCCGCATACCGCACCTGTCTTTTGATAATCCTTCCAGCCGGAACCGGCCAGATAGCCGCGCACAATCGCCTCGATTGGCAATGGCTTCAGCTTCATGGTGACAAAAGCGCGCCCCTTCACCTGGGCTTGTTCATGCTCACCCTTGACCACCGACTCGGGCGCGATGCCGGTCAGGTGATTCGGAATGACATGCCGCAGTTTGTCAAACCAGAAATTCGACACGCTGGTCAACACTTCGCCCTTGCCAGGAATCGGGTCCGGCAATATCACGTCGAAAGCAGAAAGCCGGTCGGTCTGCACGATCAATAAATGTTTCGAGTCCACTTCATAGAGATCGCGCACCTTGCCGCGGTGCAAAAACTTCAGGCTTGTGAGATTGGATTCGTGCAATACAGACATCGGGAGCCTCGGATTATAAAGTGGGAAGCATGGTTGCGGCGATCTGTTCCGCCTGCTGCTTGCGATAGCCGGCCAGCTTCTGCGCCAAGGCCGCATCGTTCAACGCCAGCATCGCTACCGCGAACAGTCCGGCATTTGCCGCACCTGCTTCGCCGATCGCGAAGGTCGCCACCGGTATACCCTTGGGCATTTGCACGATGGACAGCAGCGAGTCCATCCCCTTCAGGTATTTGGACGGAATCGGCACGCCCAGCACCGGCAGCGTGGTCTTGCCGGCAATCACACCTGCCAGATGCGCGGCGCCGCCGGCGCCGGCGATGAAACACTGCACGCCCTGCGCGCTGGCCTCCTTGATGTAATCGAACAGCAGGCCGGGGGAGCGGTGCGCGGAGATCACCCGTGCGTCATAAGCCACGCCGAAATCCTGCAATGCGCGCGCGGCCTGCTGCATGATCTCCCAGTCATTGGCGCTGCCCATAATGATGGAAACTAACGGCTTGTTACTCATGCTCTACACCTCCTTGTGATA
>JACREA010000214.1 GCA_016218465.1 Nitrosomonadales bacterium
CCGAGAAAAGGCCTGCTGCGTGCGGCCAGCAGCACTGCGTCGCGCAAACCGCGCGTATCCAGCTCGCGCATGCATTCCGGCATCGCACCCTGCCCGGGAAAGACTACGCGCTTGGCGCTTGTGACCACTTCGGGATCATCCGTGACGATAATTCCGGCAGCGGGAGCGACGCTGCGCAAGGCCTGTTCGACCGAACGCAGGTTGCCCATACCGTAATCAACTACTGCAACATCTACCATATTTGATTTTACAGTGCGCCCTTGGTGGACGGCATCATGCCGACCATGCGTGGATCAAGTTCCAGCGCCATGCGTAGCGCGCGGCCAAACGCCTTGAAAATGGTCTCGGCCTGGTGATGGGCATTGTTACCAGCCAGATTGTCGATATGCAGCGTCACCAGGGCGTGATTGACGAAGCCCTGGAAAAATTCATTGATCAAATCCACATCGAATTCGCCGATGCTGTCGCGCACGAATTCGCAATTGAACACCAATCCGGGCCGTCCGGAAATGTCCAGCACCGCGCGCGACAAGGATTCGTCCAGCGGCACGTAAGCATGTCCATAGCGGCGCAAGCCCTTTTTGTCGTTGACCGCCTGATTGAACGCCTGGCCCAATGTAATGCCGATATCTTCCACCGTGTGGTGCGCATCGATTTGCAAATCGCCCTTGGCGATGATGTTGATATCCAGCATTCCGTGGCGGGCGATCTGGTCGAGCATGTGGTCGAGAAAAGGCAGGCCGGTATCGAACTTTGCATTGCCGCTGCCATCCAGATTCAATTCGACTTCGATTTGTGTTTCCAGTGTATTGCGTGAAACTTTCGCGCTACGCATGATTTCTTCGCCTTATGCGAGTTGAGTAATGGTTTCCCGTAATGCAGCCATAAATTTTTCGTTCTCCGCGTGCATGCCGACTGTCACACGCAGGCAATCGTTCAACATCGGATGACCCCCGCTCAAATTCTTGATCAGCACACCACGTTGCTTCAAGCCTTCGAACACCGCCGTTGCATTTGCGACGCGGAACAGCAGGAAATTCGCCTCGCTCGGGTAAACGCGCACTGCGGCGATTTCACCCAACTGGCTATACAGCTTTGTTCGATCCAGCTTGATTTGTTCCGCTTGCCGTAACAATACCTCGTGATGTTCAAGCAATTTTCCGGCAACTAACTGTGGCAGGACGCCGACATTATACGGCAAGCGCAGCTTTTCCAACTGCTCCAGCCATGCCGTGCTGCCCGCCAGAAATCCGAGGCGCAAACCAGCCATGCCCAGCTTGGAAAAAGTGCGCATCACCAGCAGATTCGGGTAGCGCGCCAACTGTGGAATAAAGCTGTTGCTGGCAAAAGCATAATATGCCTCATCCACCACCACCAATCCCGGCGAAGCCTCGATGATTTGCGCCACTGCATCCGCCGGAAACAGATTGCCGGTGGGATTGTTCGGATAGGCCAGAAACACCAGCGCGGGCTGATCGCGCTTTATCGCCGCGAGGGTCACGGGCAAATCCAGTGAAAAAATTTCTGTCCCAGAGTTGGTTACAAGCGGCACGCCCGTATATCGCATCCCTGTGAAAGTCGCGATCATCCTGTACATCACGAACGACGGCTCCACGCTCAACAGCGTCGCACCCGGCTTATTGACGGCCATCGCCAGCAACTGGATCAGTTCATCCGAGCCATTGCCGAGCAGCACATCCATCCCTTGCGGCAAGCCGGTCAAGCTACGGATTTTTTCCTTGAGCGATGCGGCGCCGGGATCGGGGTAGCGGTTAATGGCAGCCGATGCTACCGCTTCGGCGATTTCGCCGCGTAGCGCAGGTGGCAAAAGATAGGGGTTCTCCATCGCATCCAGCTTGATATAACCGGAGCTGTCCGGCACATGGTAAGCGTGCAGATCAAGGACTTCCTGTCGCAGTAAAGCGCATGCGGGAGACGATGCAGAAATGGAAGACATGAAGCGAAATAAAATTCGGTGAAATAACAATGGCAGCGAGATTATCACATACAGAAGACAGGGAACAGAAGACGGAGGGCAGATTTTTGTGTGCCGCTATGCGGCACGTCATATCAAATTCGCGGCGCAGCCGCGACAAAACCTCTGTCTTCTGCCCTCAACTCGAAACACACCCTTCCTGGCCTATTGCTGGCTAACGTCAGCCGGTAACCCATCTGATCTGCCCAGCGCGCTGCTTGATACAGGCCTATCCCCAAGCCATTCTCAGAAACGACTGCATAGCGAAGCAACTTTGCAGCGACAGCTTCATGGATCGGAGCGCCATTGTCGCAAACGATCAGACGTACCGGTTCAGGATCGATTTCTACAAAAATGCTGATGCCCGGCTCAGCTTGGCGTTTTCTCAGCACGTTATCTATCAGATTGTCGATAACACAATCAAACAGGGCGACGGGAATGTTTTTGTAAGGCAGGTTGCCCGGCGAGCGCCATTCGATGGCCTGGTGCTGGTTGCGCAGCTTCAAGGCATCCCACCACACATTAAGGGCGAGATGAGGAGTTTCACTCTCCATCTGCGGTTGTTTGAGCTTGCTCAAGGTAAGTTCGATGCGCTGGGTGAGTTGCGGGAGTTGTTGTTGCAGCAACTGTTGCGACCGCTCTTCACGGCTTTGAGCGATAGAAGTGAGCGAAAGCAGCGATTGCATCATGTTTTTCAGGTCGTGAGTAAGGCGCGATCCGGTTTCATAAACTGCCTGCAAACGCGTGATGTCTCGCAGGCTTTGCTCCCGCTGTTTTGCCTGGTAAAAATAGCCGATCAATTGCGCGAGCAGATGGACATGCAGCAGCACTGCGGGATTCAGCGGCTGCTTCGCATAGACCGACAGGCGCAATTCACCTTCCTGCACCACCACAGCATGTTCGCTGAATTGCCCGAGCTGCCCGGATCCGTCCGGCGACTGCCAGGACAAGCCGGACAACCACGGGAAATCCGCAAGCAGGTTTATGGCTTGGCGCAGATAGCTTGCCGCATCATGTTCGCGCTGGGCCGCTTCGGCCAGTTGGGTAAGCCAATTTTCAAACGGTGTGCCGACGTTCAGCAAATAGCGCGAAAACATCACTTGCAGTCCGCTGAAACCGAAGCGCGGATTCCAAAGACTCCCGAGCGCCAGCAACACCAATCCGATCAGGAACAGCGTACGCGGCAAGGCATTGATGTAATCCAGATGCCCGAGGCTCATGAAAGCAAGGCTGCCTAGCACCACCAGAGTCAGCAACAAGAAAAGCACCAGACTGTAGATGAAGTCCACCGTCTGTGCACTTTCGACCGGCTCATTGGACATTGGCAGGATTGCCATGAACAACAACAAAAACGGCAACACATACCATATCAGGATACGCCCAGCCTCTATGGTGGATTGCGCCTCAAATAAAACAGGCACCACCCAGAGCAGCAATACCGCCAGCAAGTAGACCATCACCGACAGGTATAACAGGCGCGCCCAGCGGTCGCGAAAGGCAAACACGCG
>JACREA010000213.1 GCA_016218465.1 Nitrosomonadales bacterium
CAGATGCGCTCCGGCCCCGGATTGCCGAGTTCGGATAATATGGCTTCGCGGTCGCTGTACTTGCAGTCCAGACCATTCACACCGACCTCCAGGCCGCGCAAGGCTTTCTGGAACGATTCCTGAAAGGTGCGGCCGATCGCCATCACTTCGCCCACCGATTTCATCTGCGTGGTCAGGCGGTCATTGGCCTGCGGGAATTTCTCGAAAGCGAAGCGCGGGATCTTGGTCACCACGTAATCGATGCTCGGCTCGAACGAGGCAGGTGTTGCGCCGCCGGTAATATCATTCTTCAACTCGTCGAGCGTGTAGCCCACCGCCAGTTTGGCCGCGACCTTGGCAATCGGAAAACCGGTCGCCTTGGAAGCCAGCGCCGAAGAGCGTGACACGCGCGGGTTCATCTCGATCACCACCATGCGCCCATCGTCCGGATTGATGGCGAACTGCACGTTGGAGCCGCCGGTATCCACTCCGATTTCACGCAACACCGCTATGGAAGCGTCGCGCATGATCTGGTATTCCTTGTCGGTCAGCGTCTGCGCCGGAGCGACGGTGATCGAGTCGCCGGTATGCACACCCATCGGGTCGAGATTCTCGATCGAGCAGATGATGATGCAGTTGTCGGCTTTGTCGCGCACCACCTCCATCTCGAATTCTTTCCAGCCGATCACCGATTCTTCAATCAGCAATTCTTTGGTGGGCGATGCGGCCAGCCCGCGCTCGCAAATTGCGACGAATTCTTCCGGGTTGTAGGCGATGCCGCCGCCCATGCCGCCCATGGTGAAGGAGGGTCGGATAATGGTCGGATAGCCCACCATGGCCTGCACTTGCAGCGCCTCTTCCAAGCTGTGCGCAATCGCCGCGCGCGCGCATTCCAGGCCGATCTTCTCCATCGCCTGCTTGAATTTTTCGCGGTCTTCGGCTTTGTCGATGGCCTCGCGCGACGCGCCTATCATCTCTACATTGTATTTTTCCAGCACACCGTGTCTGGCCAGGTCCAGCGCGCAATTCAGCGCAGTCTGCCCGCCCATCGTCGGCAGGATCGCATCCGGCCTCTCTCTGGTGATGATCTTCTCCACCATCTTCCATGTGATCGGCTCAATGTATGTCGCATCCGCCATACCAGGGTCAGTCATGATCGTGGCCGGGTTCGAGTTCACCAGGATGACGCGGTAACCCTCCTCGCGCAGCGCCTTGCAGGCCTGTGCGCCGGAATAGTCGAACTCGCACGCCTGCCCGATGACGATGGGACCAGCGCCGATAATCAGTATGCTTTTTAGGTCGCTACGTTTTGGCATTTTTGAATACTTAAGTTAGCCACGGATGAACACTGATGAAACACGGACAAAAACACTGAGAAACCTATCCGTGAAAATCCGTGTTCATCCGTGGCTGAATTATTGCCTTTCCATCAAATCAATAAATCTGTCGAATAAATAATCCAAGTCATGCGGCCCCGGACTCGCCTCAGGGTGGCCCTGAAAGCAGAATGCAGGCTTGTCGGTCAACTCGAAGCCCTGCAACGTGCCGTCGAACAGCGAGATGTGCGTAATGCGCGCATTCTTCGGCAGCGTGGCTGCATCTACCGCAAAACCATGGTTCTGGCTGGTGATCATCACGCGCCTGTTCTGCATATCCTGCACCGGGTGATTCGCGCCGCGGTGGCCGAACTTCATCTTCACTGTCTTAGCGCCCACTGCCAGTCCCATCAACTGATGGCCGAGGCAGATTCCGAACAACGGCACGCCAGCCGCCAAAAAGTGTTTCGTTGCCGCAATCGCGTAATCGCATGGCTCGGGGTCGCCGGGACCGTTGGACAGGAATACACCATCCGGCTCCATCGCCAGCACTTCCTTCGCTGCGGTCTTTGCGGGCACCACGGTGATTCGGCAGCCACGCTCGGCCAGCTTGCGCAGGATATTGCGCTTCACACCGAAGTCGTAAGCCACCACATGAAGGAATTTAGGACTGAGGGCTGAGGACTGAGAGGAGTCCGCTGCACCGCTTTTTACTCGACCCCCAGTCCTCAGTCCTCGATCCTCATACCCCACTCCCAACTTCCACTCACCTTGGATCCATTCGTAAGGCTTATCGCAAGTGACGACTTGCGCCAGATCCATGCCCGCCAAGCCTGCAAAGCCGCGCGCCGCCGCGAGTGCCGCCGCCTCATCTGTACCGGTGGCAATGCATCCATTCTGGGCGCCCTTCTCGCGCAGAATGCGCGTCAATTTGCGCGTGTCGATCCCGGCGATTGCCACCACGTTGTTTGCTTTGAGGTAATCCGGCAGAGATTGCGTGTTGCGCCAGTTGCTCACCGTCATGGAGAGGTCGCGAATGATGAGGCCGCTGGCGAACACCTGACGCGATTCCACGTCTTCGGCATTCACCCCGACGTTGCCGATATGCGGGTAGGTCAGCGTGACGATTTGCTTGCAGTAAGAAGGGTCTGTGAGAATTTCCTGATAGCCGGTCATCGAGGTGTTGAATACTACTTCGCCGACGCTGCTGCCTTGAGCCCCAATGGCAATGCCCCGAAACACCGTCCCATCGGCAAGCACAAGAATGGCGTGGTTCGTTTGCGACACCGGAAATACTCCCAAGGATAACAGCCTGCCGGCTCGGATGACATAAAGAAGCGGGACGAACAACGTGTTCATCCCGCTCTGGTTTGCTTTGAATTATACCCTATAGCAGAGTGCGGCATCAAATTAGCCTCCGCTGAAATCTGGCTTGTGCGCGGTAGCTTAGTTCATTTGGCGTATTGCGGTTTGGCGGTTTTCTTGTTAGCGTTCGTCTGCAGGCCTGCTAAATGCGCCTTAGCGAGAACCGTTTTCCCTGACCCGAACCGGACCCAAGCATAATATGATTTCGCCACGCCACCTGTTGATCACCATCGCCACGTTCGGGCTGATTGCGGCCCTCGTGTTCCTGTACAACAAGACCGAAGCTGTTGACCTGAGTGAACGCAACGAGATTGTTGCGCTGTTGCGCGAATTGCAGGAGATAGAGGGTCGCTGGGACATTGATGTGCTGCGGATGCGCATGGAGATGGATTCCAGCCAGATGGCCGCGCCAAACCGCACCGTCGCGGCGCAAAACGCGCTCAAGGCACTTGCAAACGCTGTACCTCGCATCAACAGCCCTTCATTAAGCGAAAATCTCGGGGTAATCTCCAGGGCGATCACCGAGAAAGCGGAGCTGATCGAGAAACTCAAGGCCGCGAACGGCAATTCCAAGGAAGCGTTGCTCAAGATGCTGTCAATTGCGGACGAGCCGAGCGCTCCAGAAGAGAAGCAGGGCAAAGTTGATGTTCGTCAAAAGGAATTTACCCAAGCGCTCAACCAGCTTGCCGCCGCCGCATCCGGATATTATTGGCTCGAACAGGATACTCAGCGCAAAACCCTCGAAAACGCAGCGGCGCAAGTGCTTGGACTAGCCTCGGCCATGGATGCGGCTGTGCATGACAAGGCCAGCGCAATGAATGACGCAGCCCAGGTTCTGCTCAAATCAAAACCCATCGAGCAGGAGTTATCCTCCAAAGTCGCGCTCCTGACCTCAGGCCCCAGACTCAATGGACTTGCGATCTCATTTAACCGTGAACTCGAAGCGACGCTGGGTGAGAAGGAGCGCTTCCGTGTTTACATGATCGCTTATGCAGCGGCGCTCCTGATCGGCATCGGTTACCTCGGTGTCCGGATCGTGGCCGCGAATGAAACGTTGGAGCACCGCGTCACGGATCGCACGCGCGAACTTTCGGATGCGTTGCGCCACCTCAAGGAATCCGAAGCACAACTGATCCAGTCCGAAAAAATGTCATCGCTCGGCCAAATGGTCGCAGGCGTAGCGCATGAGATAAACACGCCGCTCGCTTACGTGAGCAACAGTCTCACAGCTGTAAGTGACCGTCTGCCGGACATCACGGGCGCAATAGGCGATTGCGAAAACCTGCTTGCATTGCTCCACGATCCAAATGTCCAGCCGGATAACTTGAACCGGCAGTTTGCGCAGACAGCCGCGCAACTCGACCGGATCAAACACCATGAGGTGCTCACCGAGCTCGCCGGACTGGTTAAGGACGGCATATACGGCGCCGGGCAGGTGGCGGAGATCGTCAGCAATCTGAAGGATTTCAGCCGCCTTGATCGCAGCAAAGTGAGCAGTTTTAACCTGAATGACGGCCTCAACAGTACGCTGGGACTTGCGCGCCACTTGCTCAAATCCATCAAGGTAACCAAAAACTTCGGAGGTATACCAGCGATTACCTGTGCGCCATCGCAAATCAACCAGGTATTCCTGAATTTGATTACCAACGCAGCGCAGGCGCTCCCCCCGCAAAACGGGGAAATTACCCTTTCCACGCGCACCGAAAACAATGGGGTTACAGTCGAGGTTGCGGACAACGGAACGGGTATCCCTCCAGATGTGCTACCGAAAATTTTCGATCCCTTCTTTACCACCAAAGAGATCGGTAAAGGCACCGGACTTGGCCTGTCTATTTCATACCAGATCATCAAGGATCACGGCGGCCGCATCAATGTCGAATCGCAGCCTGGACGCGGCACGAAATTTACTGTCTGGGTACCTCTCAAGTCCCCGTCCGAAACCAAACTTCCTGCCTAGCCGCACCCGATGACGCAACCGTTTAAAATCGGCAAATACGAAATCCAGGGCGAGCTCGGCAAGGGCGCCGTGGGCACTGTCTATAAAGGTTTCGACCCCTTGATCTCGCGCTGGGTCGCGATCAAGGCCATCGTCAAGGCATCGCTCGATCCGGTCGAACTGCAACACATGGTCAGCCGCTTCCGCCACGAAGCCAGGGCGGTCGGACGGCTGATCCACCCGCGCATCGTGCAGATATACGACTATGGCGAGGATGACAAACTCGCATACATCGTGATGGAGCTGGTGAACGGCAAGTCGCTTCAGGAACACCTTTCGAAGGGCGCGAACTACAGCCTTCAGGAAATCAGCGAAATCATCAGGCCGCTGCTCGACGGCCTCGGTTACGTGCACTCTGAGGGCGTCGTGCACCGCGACCTCAAGCCGTCGAACATCATGATCAACAGCGATGGCCGCATCAAGGTTTGTGATTTTGGCATCGCACATACCGAATCTTCCGAACTGACGCAGGTAGGCGACGTGCTTGGTTCGCTGCACTATATGTCACCGGAACAATTCCTTGGGCAACCAATAGACAGCCGCACCGATATCTACTCAGTCGGCGTGGTTGCCTATGAGCTCCTGACCGGCAAAAAGCCGTTCACCGGCAACAGCGCTGCTGTCATGCAGCAGGTAATCAACCAACGCCCGGCCGATCCTTCGAGCATCAACCCCAGGCTTTCCCCGCTGATTGACCAGGTAATACAAAAAGCGCTTGCCAAGAAAAGTGCTGACCGTTACCAGAGCGCGCGCGAGTTTTCCGATGCCCTTATCCAGGCAATCGCGGCCTGCAGCGGTTCCAGCGCACCCGTTACGCAGGCGCCCCCTGCGGGACTGCTTAATGCTGCGCGCATGCTTAACTCCCGGGCTGGCGTACAACCTGCATCCTGGCCCTCCGCGCAACCAGCCCTCGACCTCGATCTCGGCCAAATCACCACAAAACTGCCAAAGTTCAAGCCGGAAGAAACAGTAAAACCGCCGAAGTTCAAACCGGAGGAAACATTGCCGGAAAGCAAAGAAAGCCAGTTCGTCCTGGACAAGAACGTGAAACAAGCGCGCATTCTGGTGGTGGACGATGAAGAGCGTATCCTGACTGCGCTTAAATCACTGTTCCGCATGCAATACCAGGTTTTCGCCACCACCGACGGGTACCAGGCGCTCGACTTCCTCAAGCAGCAAAAAATCCACGTTATCATCAGCGACCAGCGCATGCCTATCATGCCGGGCGTCGAGTTGCTGCGCCAGGCGCGCGACATCTCCCCCTCCAGCGTCTGCATTCTGCTCACCGGATATTCCGACCTGGCGTCCATCGTAGGCTCAATCAACGATGGCGAGGTTTACCGCTTCATCAGCAAACCGTGGAACAACCAGGAATTGCAGCAGATCGTCGCGGAAGCAGTGACTATTGCAATGGAACTCGCCGATACCCAGGCCACCCCTGTGGCATTGCCGCATAAAATGAATGCCGGCATTCTGGTAATTGACCATGACGAAGAAATATACCGGGTCACCAAGGGAGTGATTGACGGCCTGTGCCCGGTACTTTATGCGCCCGACCTCGATGCCGCGATCGCAATAATGCAGGAGCAGGAAATTGCCGTGGTTCTCGCCGATGTCGGGGCAGGCAACGAAGATGTGGCTGCAATGATCAAACTGCTCAAACAGGAAAACCCGCAAATCCTCACCATCGTCCTCACCGCCGCATCAGACTCGGATCTGATGATCGAACTCATCAACAAGGCACAAATATTTCGCTTCCTCAACAAGCCGGTAAAAATCAAATTCCTCAAGAACCACCTGCATGCCGCACTCACCCAGTACCTGGCCTTTCAAAAAGCGCCACAGTTGCTGCATCAGCATCGCGTGCAGGAATCCAGGCTGGTGCGAAACTCATCGGTTGGCAAGAAAATTCTCTCCAGCCTCACGGCGCTTCATGGGAGGTGGTTTAAGACCGGATAATCCTGAGAATCCGGCTAAAAATGCCGCGCGTCTGTAAATCAATATGGCAAGATTCAACTTCGTAAGAAAATGTGAAGCCACTGTCGAATCTACCAGGAAGATTTGTGAAGACAGGGCTGCTGACAAGCGGCTCATGGGAGAAGCAAAAGACACCTTCATCAAGAGATGCACGATTGCCGAGTCTAATTAATATTCAACCATCAGGCCAAGGGTAATGTCGCCCTTGGTCATTCACACTTAATAACACTGCGCCCCGCCTTGTTGTGTATTACCTGGCGCGTTCAAAATCAGATGCGACATTCCTGTCGATTATTTCGGAAGCCTCAATAATTGAACAGCCATACACATGATCCTGGCTGATCTTATTCTCGTCATACATGCATTGTTCGTGGCGTTTGTCATTCTGGGACTGGCTGCGATTCTGCCTGGAAAATATTGGCGTTGGGGCTGGGTCAGGAACTGGCGGTTCAGGGTTTCCCACCTGCTGGCAATTGGATTTGTAATAGCGGAATCATGGCTGGGCTTGATATGCCCATTAACCGAGTGGGAAAGCCAGTTAAGGCAAGCAACGGGCGGCAGTACCTATCCAAGTCCCTTTATCCAGCACTGGCTGCATGAAATTCTATTTTATGATTTTGCCCCTTGGGTTTTTTCAGTTGCATACACGGCATTTGGAATCCTGGTGTTGATCGCCTGGCTGCTAGTGCCGCCTGGCGATGAAACATAAAATAGGGTATTGCGCTTCTACCCTGCCGGATTGGGGCGTTTCAATTTCAGTGATTTGCATGGTTGGTCCCGTCCTCTTCATCCATAAATTCGCAATATGACTCCCAGTCAGCCCACATCTGAAGCGCTTTTTGCCTTGGATATCTTCGGCGTGTTTCGCCTGGAAGGTTGTGCGGTTCCGATGGCGGAATTGCGCCAAGCTTTTCGTACGCCAGCACTTCCGCTTCAGAAATACTGAGGAGGGAAGCCAGCTCGTCGATGTAGACATGCGTCTTGTGTGATATATCGTGCGCGTTCACAGCAACGCCTTGGCACAGGATTTCATATTTAAACGGGTTTCGCGTAAGTCTTTGAACATGGCAAAACAATGCGTTGGCGGAGAGGGTGGGATTCGAACCCACGGTGACGCATAACGCCACACCGGATTTCGAGTCCGGTACATTCGACCACTCTGACACCTCTCCCGAATGGATCACCAAGCAGCGGCGCGCATTCTACCAACAACTTTTAATC
>JACREA010000216.1 GCA_016218465.1 Nitrosomonadales bacterium
ACAAGCTGCTCAGCCATCTGCTGACCGATGTAGACATGAATCAGGCATTGGTATTCACCGCCACCAAGCGTGACGCAGACAGCCTTGCCGACCAGCTATCGGCACAAGGCCATTCCGTTGCGGCATTGCACGGCGACATGAGCCAGCGCGAACGCAACCGCACCCTGCTCAACATGCGCAACGGCAACGTGCGCATCCTGGTTGCTACCGACGTGGCAGCACGCGGTCTCGACGTGCGCGGCATCTCGCATGTGATCAATTTCGATCTGCCCAAGTTTGCCGAAGACTATGTGCACCGTATCGGCCGCACTGGTCGCGGCGGCGAGTCCGGCATTGCGATTTCGTTTGCTTCGAATCGCGACGCGCAATTGCTGAAGCGCATCGAGCGTTACACCGAGCAAAGCATCAAGATGCACACCATCGAAGGTCTGGAACCCAAGTACAAACTGCGCACCGGCGGCCCTTCGTCGGATCGCCCACGCGGCAATGGTGGCCCGCGTCGTAGCGGCGGCGGTGGGTTCGGTGGTAGCAATAATCCCGGCTTTGGCGGCAGCCGTACGGGTGGTTTTGCCGGCCACGGCAATACTGGTGGCGGCTTTCGCCACAGCGCGCCGGACAGCCGTCATAGCCATGCCGGACGCAAAGAAGGCCACGGTCAATGGCACGGACAGGCAAACGGCAACAGCACCCAAGGTCATACACCGGGGGTTGGTGGTGGACAGGGATTTGGTGGTCACAGTCGTAGCCACGGTGCCGGCCAAGGCCAGCCACGCAGCCCGGAGCGCAGCTTCGGTAACCAGAATCGCGGCGGCAACAGTGCGCCGCGCCGCAACGACCGCCCAGGTTATGCGCTCGGACGCGGCAATAATGGCAGCAGCCGTAAACCGGTCGTTGACTGCAAAAAAAGGCACGCTTGGCGTGCCTTTTTTCATTACGAGAACCTTTGATCGTTCCTGGGCGCAGCGAATCTGCCTTCTGAATCCTGCTTACTGCCCGGCTATCGTCATGAACGATAACTTGCTCACCCCTGCACGCTGCGCGATGGCCATGATTTGCGCCACACGCCCATAGGGAACCTCCGCATCGGCATGAACATGCAACTCGAAGTTATTGTGCCCAGCAGCTGCGTCGGCAAGCCGTTGCGCCAGCTTTTCATCATTCAGCACGATACTTTCCAGGGTGATCTGCCCTTGCGAATTGATGGTGAGAATTTGTTGCTTGGTATCCATACGCCCCGATACCGCAGCTGTCTTGGGCAGTTTCACATCCAGCGATTGCGACAACAACGGTGCAGTAACGATAAACACGATCAACAGCACCAGCATCACGTCCACCAATGGTGTGACGTTGATGTCGCTCATCATGTCCTGATTGGAACTATTCTGGAATGCCATCAGTTGATCCCTTATTATTAAATCCTGTAATCGTGCTTCGATGCCAAGCGCATGAAGTCATGCGCAAAATTTTCCAGATCAGCGATGGACAATCGCATCTTCCGCAGGAAAAAGTTATACGCCAGCACCGCAGGCAGCGCGGTTGCAATGCCTATCGCGGTAGCAACCAGTGCCTCGCCGATAGGTCCCGCCACCACGTCCAGACTTGCCGAACCGGTTTTGCTGATCTCTGTCAGAGCATGCATGATGCCCCAAACCGTGCCGAACAAACCGACAAAGGGCGCAGTAGAGCCGATACTGGCCAGCATCGCCAGGCCGCCTTCGAGTTTCCGTTGCAGGTTCTGCACCGCCTGGCGCAAACTCCGCTCCAAGCCGTCTTGAGGCGAACCAAGATGTTTCATGTCGCCGCCTTTTTGCTGCGCGTCGTGCAACTCGGCAAATCCTGCCTGAGCAAGATTCGCTTGCTTGCCGGGCATTTCCTCACTGATACGTGCCGCCTGTTGCCATTCTTTGGCCGCCCAGAATGATTCGTTGAAAACACGATTATCCTTACCGTCACGCCAGTACTGCCACAGCTTGATCGCAATGATCGACCAGGTAATGACGGAAAACAACACCAGCAAGCCGAGCGTGGCGTTAATAATCGGGGACGATGACATCAGAGAAATATTCATTCAGCTTCTTTCAAAATAAAGGGGATTGGAACTAAAAACCACTTGGAAACTACCTGCCCATTTTGGCGCGCCGCAACAAACTTCCAACCGCGTACTGCCTGCATCGCCGCGTTATCCAGAACATCGCGCCCGCTGCTTTGATGCAGCTTGATCTGACCGGGCAAACCGCTTTCCAGAACCTCGACATACATTACCACCCTGCCCTGCCAACCCATGCGCCGGGCCACCATCGGATAAACAGGCGGTGGATTGTTCAGATAAGCCGCATGGTAATCCGGCTCGCGATCAGGCAGGCTGGGCGAAGCATTATCGGACTGGGTGGATGCGCTCTCCATTGGCGTCGATACGTCCGGCGCTTCTGCAGGAGTGTCCGTAGCAATGTCCGAAGGTGTGGAGGGGATATCCGAAGGTATGTCGGGTGCCGCAACTTTCTGCACAGGCTTGGATTGAACGGGTGTTGGCTTTACTGCCTGCTTCACTACCGGCCTCTGTTCCACCGCTGCTGTTTGCGGAGGACTGGGTAACGCCGCCATGCTGATCGACATTTCGCGAGGCGCTGATCTGGATTGGCTGGACAACGAGGTATAAGACCACAGCAGCAACGCATGCGCAAGCACCACCAACACCACGACAAACGAACGGTCGCGCATTGGCAAATCATCAGGGGTTTGAATAGCCGGCATTGTTAAACAAATCTGCGAACTCATGGTTTCAATGTGAACTATATTGTTCTTTGATCCAGTGTTCCACTTCTTTTTGCGCAACTTTACCGCTGACGGCGGTTACCCCGCCTTTAGCACTGAAAAAATAGGTGCGCGGCAATTCGCCCTGCCACTTCTTGTCAATCTCAAAGCGCAAGCGTTCTGTATAGCTGTCAGCAAACACCCAAGCCTCGGCCTTTCCCAGGGAATATTTTGCCAAAGTAGCGGAAACCTGATTTTCTTCTTCCGGCGTATCGGTAGATACCAGCACCAAATCAAGCCTGGGATATTTCCTGGTCAGTTTTTTCAGCATGTCCAGTTCGACCCTGCAATAACCGCAGCTCAACGACCAGAAGTTGAGGATAAAGGGTTTACCCTGCTGTGAAGCAACAATCTGCTGATAACTGCCACGGATAAACGGCTTGATTTCCTGCGCAGCCAAGGTTGACTGCGGAAATAATAAGGTCAGGCACAGCCCCATCAGGGAGCCGAACCGCTTCATTTATTTTCCCCGCCAATTTCGATCAGGCGATATCCTTCATTCCTGGTGTTCCATGACAGGTAAGCCCTGCCACCATCGCCAATCAACAACGGCCAGTCGGATACTTCAGAGGTGTTCGCCAATTTTTTTGGCGCAGACCATGACTTGCCGCCGTCGCTGGAATTCATTCCGAAAATTCCGGTGCTCTCGCCGTCGAATTCCTTCCAGGCAAGATAAACGCGTTTGCCCAGACTAAGCACAAAAGGATGCGCCGGTTGTGCTTCGAAGTTACCGAAATTCAGCGGACTGGAAAAAGTCTTGCCCTGGTCGGATGAATTCGCATAGAAAAGACCGTGCCGTTCGGGGGCGTTGCTGAACCAGGTTGCATGATATACGCCATCCGAGGCGATGGAGAGAGATGGCCCGTGATGCGGACAGGCAGCTACATTCCAGTTTTCGTTGCTAAGCCGTACGGGAGCCATTTTGCCATCAAGCTTGACCAGCGCATGGTCGCGGATATTGGTGTC
>JACREA010000215.1 GCA_016218465.1 Nitrosomonadales bacterium
GAATCGTTGCCGCCGATGTAGAAGAAATAACGCACATCATTCTTCCTGAACACCTCGAACACTTTCTCACATTCGGCTTTGCCGGGCTTCAGGCGCACCGAGCCCAATGCCGCCGCCGGAGTCGTTGCTACCAGCTCCAACTGCTCGACGCTTTGCGTGGTCAGGTCGATGAAATCTTCTTTCATGATGCCGGCGATGCCGTGACGCGCGCCGAGGATGCCGGTGATGTTGGGCTGCTTGCGTGCCGCCAGAACCGCGCCGACCAGCGATTGATTAATGACCACAGTGGGGCCGCCGGATTGGCCGATCACCATTTTGCCGATTAGCTTCCCTTGCGTTGTCATAACATCGCCTCCCATGAATTAAAAAGATGGTTCATTCTAAACCGAACACGGCTCTGCGACATCCCCTTGCATCGCTTATAATTGCGCGCTTTATATTTCGCCACCTTAAGGAACTGTATGAGTTTGTTAAATGTTCGCCCCGGCGACAATCTTCCCTTCGAATGCAATGTCATCGTAGAAATTCCCAAGCACGCCGACCCGGTAAAATACGAAGTGGACAAGGATTCCGGCGTACTGATCGTGGACCGTTTTATTTCTTCGCTGATGCGCTATCCGTGCAACTACGGCTTCATCCCGGAAACCATCGCGGACGACGGCGACCCGGTGGATGTGCTGGTGGTCACTCCATTCCCGGTGGTACACGGCGCGGTTATTCCCTGCCGCCCGGTCGGCATGCTGAATATGGCGGATGAAGGCGGCGGCGATGCAAAAATCATTGCGGTGCCCACCGACAAATTGACTCCGCTTTACCATGAGGTTCAGACTTTCCAGGATTTGCCGAAAATCACGCTGGAACAAGTCAAACATTTTTTTGAACTATACAAAGCGTTGGAGCCGGGCAAGTGGGTCAAGATAAGAGGCTGGGAGGGAGTAAGAGAGGCTCATGCTGAAATCATGAATGGCATCGAGCGCTACAAGAAAATATCCGCATAAGTAACGTTTTTACAGACAGGAGCAAGCCATGACAGCACAGATTATCGACGGTAAAACCATCGCCCAACAGGTACGCGCCGAATGGAAAATACGCGCCGATGCGCTGAAAGCGCGCGGCATCATGCCGGGGCTGGCTGTCATTATCGTAGGCGAAGACCCCGCCTCCAGAGTGTACGTTGCCAACAAGGTGAAGGCCTGCGCCGAACTGGGCTTGCATTCCGAACACATCGCCCTGCCCGCCAATACCAGCGAAGCCACATTGCTGGCGAAGATCAACGAATTGAACAACGATGCAAAGATACACGGCATCCTCGTGCAACTGCCTGTGCCCAAACACAACGACAGCAGCAAGGTTCTAGAAGCCATCAGTCCGGGCAAGGACGTGGACGGCTTCCACCCGATGAACGTTGGCGCGCTGGTCACCGGCAACATGCGCTTCGCCCCCTGCACGCCTTACGGCGCAATGAAACTGCTGGAAAAGAGCGGTGTGAGCATTGAAGGCAAGCACGCCGTGGTGGTCGGGCGCAGCAACATCGTCGGCAAGCCGATGGCGCTGATGCTGCTGCAACATAACGCCACCGTTACCATCTGCACCTCAAAGACAGTTGACCTCGCCAAATTCACACGCGATGCAGACATCCTCGTCGTCGCCACCGGCAAGCCGAAGATGATCACAGGCGACATGATCAAGCCCGGCGCTGCGATAATCGATGTCGGCATCAACCGGATGGCTGATGGAAAACTTTGCGGCGACGTGGATTTCGATTCGGCCAAAGAAGTGGCGGGCTGGATCACCCCAGTACCCGGCGGCGTCGGGCCAATGACTATTACCATGCTGGTGGCAAACACGGTGCGCGCGGCAGAACTGTCAGCAAATCAAGCCAAGTAATTCTAATTCTCGCGTTAGCCAGCGATCTTGCTGGCATTGATTCGGTACTAACGCCCCCATTCTCTAATGTGGGGGCGCACTCAAGATACCAAGCTCTCTTCTCTGGTTAACCGGCAGCCGCCCCCAGATGCAGTCCTGCATCAGGCTGATTAGCTGCCTTAAAGTCGAACAAACCTGACAGGACAGCCCCTGCTTTCTGGTTGGCACGCACAGCAAAGGCATCAAAGCCAACCTGGTGCTGGTAAGTCAGCTTGTCGCGCGGCACATCGCCGATAGCACGCAACTCGCCCTTGTAACCGTAACGTTCGCGCAGCAGACGGGCAGTCGAATAGCTCTTGCCGTCGGCAAACTTGTCGAATTCGACGGCGATCACCGTAAAGTCATCAATGTCGCGCCCGATCTCCTCCGGGCCTTCCTCGGCAGCCAGCCAGACGCCGAGCGGCCAGCCGTGCTCATATTCGCGGTGGATCAGCTCGGCGCGACGCGCCTGCCAGACCGACAGCGGCACCAGCACCGGCCCCACCGGTAGTTTCACGCTATGCGGCGTATCGCTATCAGCGAGGGTCAGGGTCTTCCATTCATCGGTTACGACTTGGCCATTCTTGATAAGCTTGAACATTGACTGCCTTCCTTTCTGCATTCCGAATAATGAGGTGGATAAAATGATTCATCACAACTTGATGGAACGCAGTCTAGGGATATTGCTTATATCAGTAAAATACTTGTTTGTTACAACTAAATAACCAGACGTTATATAAAAACTGCCTGCTAAAAGAGGTTGTGAGTTTCCGCCAAGTGCGGCCATTTTCGGAGCCTGGTGAACGCCTGCTGTTGGGTAGCTAACAACAAGATTGCCTGATTAGTCCTTTTTACATATTGACCGGGCAAGCTGCTGCCATCACAATCCTGCGATAACAATATTCAGGGATAGGTAATGCTCGACGACATCAAGAAAACCCTGTGGGCAACTGCCGACAAGCTGCGTGCCAATATAGATGCAGCCGAATACAAGCACCTCGTGCTGGGTCTTATTTTCGTCAAGTACGTGTCCGATACCTTCGCTGCCCGGCGTGCGGAGCTGGAGCGTCGCTTTGCAGACAAGGCCGACGATTATTTCCTGCCCGACAGCACCCCTGAGCTGCTGGCTGCCGAACTGGAAGACCGCGACTACTACACCGAAGTGAACGTGTTCTGGGTGCCGGAAACCGCCCGCTGGGAAGCTCTGCGTGCCGCCGCAAAACAATCGGATATTGGCAAGCGCATCGACGAGGCTCTGGTCGTCATCGAGGCGGAGAATCCCAAGCTCAAGGGCATCCTGGACAAACGCTATGCCCGCGCCCAGTTGCCGGACGGCAAGCTCGGGGAGTTGGTCGATCTGATTTCCACCATCGGTTTTGGAGACGACCCCGGCAAAGCACGCGACGTGCTGGGGCAGGTTTATGAATATTTCCTCGGTCAGTTCGCCAGTGCCGAGGGCAAGAAGGGTGGGCAGTTCTACACGCCCGCCAGCATCGTCAAAACCCTGGTCGCGGTGCTTGCCCCGCACCATGGCAAGGTGTACGACCCCTGCTGCGGCTCCGGGGGCATGTTCGTGCAGTCTGAAAAGTTTATCGAGTCCCATGGCGGCAAGCTGGGTGACGTTGCCATCTTCGGGCAGGAGTCCAACCCGACTACATGGCGACTGGCTGCCATGAACCTTGCCATTCGCGGTATCGACTTCAACCTTGGGCGTGAGCCTGCTGATACCTTCACCAAAAACCAGCACCCGGATTTGCGGGCTGACTTCATTCTCGCCAACCCACCGTTCAACATCAGCGACTGGTGGCATGGCAGCCTGACTGGCGACCCGCGCTGGGAATTTGGCGACCCACCAGCAGGCAACGCCAACTATGCGTGGCTACAGCACATGCTGTACCACCTGAAGCCTACGGGGCGTGCCGGGATTGTATTGGCAAACGGCAGCATGAGTTCCAGCCAGAACAGCGAGGGTGACATACGCCGTGCCATGGTTGATGCCGATGTGGTGGAGGTGATGATCGCCCTACCCGGACAGCTATTCTTCAACACCCAGATACCCGCCTGCCTGTGGTTCCTTGCCAAGAAGAAAACTACCCGCAAGGGTGAGGTGCTGTTCATCGACGCCCGCAAGCTGGGCACCATGATAAGCCGAGTACAGACGGAGCTGACCGATGAGGTTATAGACCGCATCGCTGGCACCGTAGCTGCGTGGCGCAATAGCTCCCCTCGCCCGCAAGCGGGAGAGGGGCAGGGGGAGAGGGTGAGCGAGTATCAGGACACCCCCGGCTACTGCCGTAGCGTGAAGCTGGCGGAGATTGCCGAACACGGGCACGTGCTCACGCCCGGCAGATACGTTGGTGCAGAGGCTGTGGAAGACAACGACGAAGCCTTTGCCGACAAGATGCAGTCCCTCACGGAGAAGCTGGGGGAGCAGATGGCGAAGGGGGCGGAGCTTGACCAGTTAATCCGGCAGAAGCTGGGGGGGCTGGGGTATGAGTTCTGAGTGGCAGGGTTATCAACTTGATGAACTTTGTGAATTCATCAATGGCTTTGCATTCAAAAGCACAGACTATGTTGAGTCTTCAGCAGAAACAGTCGAAGTATTTCGTATGGGTTATATCAGCCGTGGTGGTGGGTTTAAAGAAGATAGCACTCCAGTTTTTGTACCTAAAAAATACGGCAAAGATCTTGATAAGTATTTTTTAAGGCAAGGCGATGTCGTTATTGCCATGACTGACATGAAAGATAAAGTTGCCATACTTGGCAATACCGCATGGATTTCTCATGATGACAGGTTCGTTCTAAATCAGCGGGTAGGTTGTATCAGAGTAAAGCGGCCAGATTTACTCTACCCAAGATTTTTCTATTTCTACTCAAATTCGCAACCGCATATTGAGTACCTACGTTCTAGGGCAAATAGTGGCGTCCAAGTCAATTTATCTACATCGGCAATCAAAGAGTCCAAAATTCAGATTCCGCCGTTATCAGTTCAAATTGAGATAGCTGATACGCTGGGTGGTATTGATGACCGCATCACCCTCCTGCGCGAAACCAACGCCACAC
>JACREA010000221.1 GCA_016218465.1 Nitrosomonadales bacterium
AAGATAACTGCCATACCTGCAAATCATGTGGTTCCCGCAGTTGGTTATCATTTGGACAGCGGCCAGTCGAGCCTTGTATTTAGCGGGGATACCACTGCCAATGACGCCTTTTGGAAGGTGGTCAATAAAATTAAAAATTTGCGCTACCTCATCATCGAGACTGCATTCTCAGATGGCGAAAGGAATTTGGCTATGCTGTCCAAGCATTTATGCCCGGGTCTGCTTGTCGAAGAACTGGCCAAATTCAAGCGCGATGCAGAAGTATTCATTACCCATCTGAAGCCTGGTGAAATGGAGTTGACCATGCGTGAGGTTGAAGGCAGTGTTCGTGGTCTGCGCCCGAAGATGTTATTGAACAATCAGGAGTTCGAGTTTTAGGAGCGCCCGATGGCTCATGAACTCGATATCAACGTTCTGGCCGGCATAGGGCCAATATCCAGCTTCAGGCCGGCGCAGCTATTCGAGGCTGAACAGAAGGCTGGGGATGCATTCGGCGAGGAAGCGCTTATCTCCGATGCCAGATGTAATGCGACAATCTTAATGAAATCCAATGGCGTGTTGTTGCGCCTTGGACGCGAGGATTTTCTGGCATTGTTGAAAGAACCTCTGTTGCATAAAATAAAATATGGGGATGCCGTGCAGGCTGTAGAGCAAGGCGCAGTATGGCTGGATGTCCGGTACCCAACTGAATATCGCTTTGACAGTCTGCGCGGCGCAATGAATGTACCATTGAATGATATCCGCAATGCTATGGGAGTGCTGGATCGCAGCAGGAAATACATTGCTTACTGTCAAAGTGGGCGGCGTAGCGCGGTTGCAGCGTTTATCATGGCGCAAGCAGGGCATGACGTCCATGTTCTTGATGGAGTTGGCCGGTGCCGGGACCGGTGCAGTAGCAGCCTAATGAGAAAGACAAAGGAGCGGGAATGAGTACAGTAATGGCGGCCAATAGTGCAGCAAGCGGTGTGGGTGATATGAAGCTCAGGCTCGAGTTCACCAAGAATCTTAATCAAGTCAACAATAAGATACATGCCACCGCCAACGTTGACGAAATCATGCTGGAGCTCAGCAAGGATATTTGCACGCTATTCAATGCGGATCGGTTGACGATCTATGTGGTTGGTGATGACAAGGTCTCTCTTGTTTCCAAAGTCAAGACCGGACTCAACTCTTTCAAAGATCTCAAATTGCCTATAGCCGAGCAAAGCATTGCTGGCTATGTCGCTATGCACAAGAAACTACTCAACATCAAAGACGTCTACGATGAAAAGGAGTTGTCGCAGTACAGCCAGCATTTGCGATTTTTGCAGGAGGTGGACAAACGAACGGGATATCGCACCAAACAGATGATGGTCGCGCCGATTCTGGATGATACCAGCGGCGATTTGGTTGGCGTCATCCAGGTAATTAACAACAAGGCGAGCGTCCCTTTTACGGCAATGATTCAGGAAGGCGTAGAAGAATTGGCGCAGACCATGGCTGTGGCGCTACGCCAGCACCAGCGACAGCAGAGCAGTGCAGTCAAAAATAAATACGATTTTCTGGTTAACGATGGTGTGCTGTCCGCTGCAGAGTTTGAGCTGGCAACACGCACAGCCCGGCGCTAAGGCGTTGATGTCGTAGAAGTGCTGATAGACGAATTTCTAGTCAGCATTCCTGCTTTGGGCAAGGCACTGTCCAGTTTCTTCGGAGTACCCTACGAAGCATACAGAGGTGATCGTATTAAGCCAGCGGAATTATTGAAGAATCTGAGGCGCGAGTATGTCGAAAGCGGGCATTGGGTTCCGATCGACGAGACTCAGGAGGGTGTGACGATTTTGACCACTGACTCGGAGCGGATTCAGGCTTCGCGGGTAGTCAACAATATTTTCCCCAAGAGCCGGTTGGTCTACAAGGTTTGTTCGCAACGCGAATTCAGGCAAACTCTGGATTTGTTCTATGGAGGAGGTGCTTCCACCGATAGTGGGGGTGCACTCGCTGGCGATGAATCATCCATGGATGATTTGCTGACCAGCCTTGGCGGAGATGAGGAAGATATTAGTGGAGCCACTCAGGAAGATGTCAGTGCCGCCGCCGACAATGAGCTGGTCAAGCTGGTCAACAAAGTCATTGTGGATGCTTACCGGATGGGCGCTTCTGATATTCACATCGAGCCGGCGCCGGGCAAGGCCAAGACGCAGATTAGAGTGCGTAAGGACGGATCGTTGATGAACTACATTGAGGTGCCCTCCACTTACCGCAACGCACTGGTGACGCGCCTCAAGATCATGTGCGACCTGGATATTTCCGAAAAACGCAAGCCGCAGGACGGCAAGATCAAATTCAAGAAATACGGGCCGCTGGATATCGAGTTGCGCGTCGCGACCATACCGTCGCAGGGCGGCGTCGAAGACGTGGTAATGCGTATCCTGGCCTCCGGCGAGCCGTTGCCATTGGAAAAAATGGGATTCTCGAAGCGAAACGATGAGCTGATCAGAGAGACAGTGAGCAAACCATATGGGTTGTTTTTTGTGTGCGGACCGACAGGCTCCGGTAAAACTACCACGTTGCATTCCATTCTCAAGTTCATAAATAACCCTGACACCAAGATATGGACAGCCGAAGACCCGGTTGAGATTACCCAGAAGGGATTGCGCCAAGTGCAGATCAACAAAAAGGCCGGGCTGGATTTCGCTACCGTCATGCGCGCCTTTTTGCGTGCCGATCCGGACGTGATCATGGTCGGCGAAATGCGCGATAAGGAAACGGTATCCATCGGTATCGAGGCTTCACTGACCGGCCACCTTGTGTTTGCAACCCTGCATACCAACAGCGCACCTGAATCCATCAACCGCTTGCTGGATATGGGCATGGATCCGTTTAACTTTGCGGATGCGCTGCTGGGCATTTTGGCTCAACGTTTGGGGAAGCGTTTGTGCAGCGACTGCAAGAAACCGCATATCGCGACTGCCGACGAAATAAAATCGATGCTAACCGAATACAGCGGTGAGTTGGTGAATACCACGACCTGGAAAAAAGATCCCGCTGTTGCGACCAAGTCTCTGTATGAAGAATGGATCAAGCTGTTTGCCGACGAAAAGAGGCAATTTACACTGTATACGCCAGTGGGATGTGAGAAATGCTCTGGCACCGGTTATCGTGGGCGCGTAGGCTTGCACGAATTGCTGATCGGAACGGACCCGATCAAAAAGGCCATCCAGGAGCATTCGCGAGTTGCCGAGTTGTTGGCGATCGCGCTGGAGGAGGGGATGCATACCTTGAAGCAGGACGGTATGGAGAAAGTCCTGCAAGGCATTACCGATATGCATCAAGTACGCGCGGTTTGTATCAAATAGAAGGTGCATGATGCATTCCACCGATAACCTCCTGCATCGCCTTAAAGAACTCAACGAGATTGGTATCGCGTTGTCTCAGCAGCGCAATTTAAACAGTCTGCTGGAAACCATATTGGTTGCGGCAAAACGCATTACCCATGCCGATGCCGGCACTCTCTACCTGCTGGAGCACGAACAACAGACGCTGCGTTTTGAGATCTTGCGCAATGACTCCTTGAATATTGCGATGGGCGGAACCAGCGGTGTGCCGATCACTTTTTATCCGATCCGGCTATACGATGATAACGGCAATCCCAACCATGCCATGGTGGTGAGCCACTCTGCTCTGAGCGGTGAGACAGTCAATATTCCAGACGCCTATGTGGCGCAGGGATTCGATTTTTCCGGCACCAAAGGATTCGACGCCAAGACCGGCTACCGGTCACAGTCTTTCCTGACCGTGCCGATGCGCAACCACGAGAACGAAGTCATCGGCGTCCTGCAACTGATCAATGCGAAGGACCATGATAGCGGCGCGGTTGTGCCGTTCTCAAGCGACGATCAGCAGCTGTCTGAATCGCTTGCCTCGCAGGCAGCCATTGCATTGACCAACCGCCATCTCATCAGCCAATTGGAAGATTTGTTTGAGGCATTCATTCAACTCATCAATACCGCGATCGACGACAAGTCGCCCTATACCGGAGGGCATTGCGAGCGTGTGCCGGTGCTGACCATGATGATTGCCGAGGCGGTCAATCGCACCACCCACGGCCCGCTCAAAGACTTTGTAATGACCGATAATGACAGGTATGAGCTAAAAATCGCAGGCCTCTTGCATGATTGCGGCAAGATCACCACCCCGGTGCATGTGGTGGACAAAGCGACCAAACTGGAAACCATTTTTGACCGCATTCATCTGGTAGACACAAGATTTGAGGTGCTCAAGCGTGATGCCGAAATCGCACATCTGAAGACAGAGGACAGAGGACAGAAGGCAGAATTCGAAGCGCGCATCCGGCAACTGGACGACGATCGAGAATTCCTGCGCCACTGCAACATTGGCGGCGAAGCCATGTCGGAGGAAGCGCAACAGCGCGTACGCCAAATCGCCATCTATCAGTGGCGCGATGTCGATGGCAAGGTGGGCAACTTCCTTAACGACATCGAGGTTGAGAGTCTCACCATCCGCGCGGGCACACTGACAGCCGCTGAACGCGAAATAATCAACCATCACATTGATATCACTATCAAGATGCTGGAATCACTGCCTTGGCCGAGGCACCTCAAGAACGTCGCCGAATATGCTGGCGGCCACCATGAACGCATGGATGGCAAAGGTTATCCGCGCGGGCTGACGCGGGAGCAGATGTCGGTGCAGGCCAGAGTCATGGGCATCGCCGATATTTTCGAGGCGCTCACCGCCAAGGACAGGCCCTATAAAAAAGGCAAGACCCTCACCGAATCGCTGACCATACTAGGAAAATTCAAGTTGGGAGGGCATATCGACCCGGATTTATTCGATGTTTTTATTCGCGAAAAAGTCTATCTGGACTACGCCAGGCAATTTCTTGCGCCCGAGCAAATTGATGAAGTGGATTTGAGCAAGATTCCGGGAGTCAATCTGGATGCATAGCAGTCAGGAATCAGTAATGGGGAATTCACTGCCTCTAACGCTTTGCCGAGAAGAGTTGCCAAAAATTGTCAGCCATCTGACGAATATGTGATATTAATTTGCCTGAAGGACGGCTTTGTCAGGACTGAGCGGGCAAACACGAAAGCATAATTTTCTTTAGCATCGCTTTTCTGAATATAAATATAACAATAAAATCATATGGCTGTAGCTATTATTGACCCACCCTGCCAATTATCCGAGGTTTCTGGCAATGTGTTACAGTCTTGGCATGGCTATTGCGAGTATAACTATCGACACGCATCATTTGGTGTGTCCAACTTTAAGAGGAGCTTTAACATGAAGAACATTCAAAAAGGTTTTACCCTGATCGAATTGATGATCGTGGTGGCGATTATCGGTATTCTGGCTGCGGTGGCGATTCCGGCCTACCAGGACTACACCGTCAAGTCCAAGCTTTCGGAGCTTACCAGCCTGACCAGCCCGGCGCGGAATGATATCGGCATTTTCTGCAGTGAAACCGGCGCCTTAACTACATTGACCGGCACTTCCCTTTCAGCCATTCCAACTGCTCTTCCCACCGGCGTCAAGTATACGGCGAGTTTCACCATCGGGAGTGGCACGGGTGTGGTTACAGCTACAACAGCAGCGACGACGTCTGGATTACCCACTGCAGCTGCGGGCCAAACTATTATATGGACACCAACGTGCTCCACCACTGGAACAACGTGGGCTATTGGCGGTTCTATTCCCGCAAAATACCTGCCCAAGTCTTGATCTTCGCTTGATTTGATCTGACATTAAAAAGGGGGCGCAAGCCCCCTTTTTTACGGCCATGCTTATTTGCGCCATTAAACCTGCCCTGTTGTTTGGTATTCTTGCCGCTACCGTGGGCTGCTATTTGCCGGGTCTGACGGGGCATTTCATTTTCGACGACGGCGTCAACATCCGCATCAACCCTTTTCTGGAAATCGGCAACCTGGATTTTTCCACCCTCTGGCAGGCTGCATCTTCGGGCAGTGCCGGCTTACTAAAGCGCCCCATCAGCATGGCCAGCTTTGCCGTCAATCATTATTTTTCCGGCATGGATCCTTACTATTTCAAGGCTGCCAACCTGGCGATCCATCTGGTCAACGGAGTGCTGGTGTTCGTGTTTGCGAGGCTGCTGCTCGGTCTGCATCTGCGCGTCCGCCGGGCGGCGGACGATAACGCTGCCGCGTGGGTCGCGATCGCGGTTGCCGCGATCTGGCTGCTGCATCCGTTCAACCTGACCGGGGTACTGTACGTGGTGCAGCGCATGTCCAGCCTTGCGGCCTTATTCACGCTGGCCGGGCTGGCGCTGTACCTGAATGGCAGGAAGAAGCTGCTGGATGGCAACCGGTCGGGTTTTGCTGCCATAGCGGCAGCCCTGTACGTCGTTACGCCACTTGCCGCGCTATGCAAGGAAACCGGTGTCTTGTTGCCGCCGCTCATCCTGGCAACCGAGGCGATTTTACTGCGCTGGGATGCGCCCGATCCGCGCGACCGGCGCATGCTGGCAGCGATCGTCGGCCTGTCGGTGGCAGCACCGCTGCTGTTAGGACTGTTCTATGTCCTGAAAAACCCGGAGATTATTCTGGGCGGCTATGCATGGCGCGATTTTTCTCTGACCGAACGTCTGATGACCGAGGCGCGTGTGCTGTGGTTCTATCTGCATATGATCGTGCTGCCGAGCATGACCGAGATGGGACTGCATCACGACGACATCCTGATTTCGAGAAGCCTGTTTGCACCCTGGACGACGCTGCCAGCCATTGCGGGGTTGCTGTTGCTCGCAGGTGGTGCATTCGTGTTGCGCAACAAACAGCCCGTGATAACCTTCGGAATTGCATTTTTTTTCGTCGGCCATGCGCTGGAGTCCACAATCATTCCGCTGGAAATAGCTTTCGAACACCGCAACTATTTGCCGATGTTCGGCATCTTGCTGCCTTTGGCGCATTACACGCTAACCCCACGGCTGCATTTGTCCAGCGTGCGTGTGCGCCGGGTAGCCTTTTTGCTGCTGGTCATCCTGTTTGCCGGACTTACCGCATCCCGCGCCCAGCAATGGGGAGATACGCTCCAGATGCGCACGCTGGAAGTGGAACGGCATCCGCATTCGGTGCGCGCGCATACCGACTTGGCAGCGCTTTACGATCATCTGCCGCCAACGTCGCGCGAGGATGCGGTTGATCTCTATAGCAAGGCCATATTCCATTACCAGCAGGCTGCGGATAATGCGCCGACAAGCATCGCCGGGTTGCTCGGTATTCTGGCAGTGAATGCGGAAAGAAGATTGCCGGTGGACGAGGCGTCGCTCGAAGAACTGGAGCGGCGCATTGCAACGGTTTCCTTCGGCCCGCCAAACAAGAATTCCCTCATCGGTGCGGTTAGAGACATTGCCAGCGGTTATTTTGCAGTCAATGCGGAAATCGTTGTTCGCCTTTACTGCGCGGCTTTATCGAATCCGCGGTTAACCGGCGATCACAGGAGCCAGATCATCGCGGAGTTCGGCAACCTGCCGCCAGAAATCCGGCCAAAAACGGAGCTGCTAAAATAGCAAGAAACTTATCGGCGTGTTCAGTACATGGGTGAAAAAACAAAGCTGCTTCTGAATTTCTCTAAATTATTATCCCGGCGCACAACGTAGCGGGCAGTCTGCTGCCGGAAATCCGCGCAATACCGCTGGGAGCGCTCCGCAAGACAGGTTTCGCTGTATGATTTCAAAAAAAGGCCAAGCGACGATCATGACAGATACGATTTCCATCATCCTACCCGCACGCAATGAGGCGGCCAGCCTGCGTACTCTGCTGCCGGAACTTGTGACGGTCTTACCGGATATGGAAATCATCATTGTCGATGATGGCTCGGACGATGACACGCTGGCGGTATGCGCGGAATTCCCCGTGCGTGTGGTCAGCCACCCTTACCCGAAAGGCAATGGAGCCGCAGTTAAATCCGGGGCGCGCGCCGCGAATGGAGATGTGTTGATTTTCATGGATGCGGATGGTCAGCATAAACCCGAAGACATTCCTGCACTCCTGAAGAAATTCTCTGAAGGCTACGATATGGTGGTGGGGGCGCGTCAGTCAGGCTCCCATGCCGGTGCGCACCGGGCAGTAGCGAATGACATGTTCAGCCGCTTCGCCTCGTGGATGGTGCAGCAACCCGTAGAGGACCTGACCTCGGGTTTTCGGGTAGTCAAGGCAGACAAGTTCCGCAAATTTCTTTATCTGCTGCCCAATGGCTTTTCCTATCCAACTACCATCACGATGAGTTTTTTTCGCGCCGGCTTCAGTGTCGGCTATGTGCCTATCCATACACCGCGACGCGCAACCGGGAAGAGCCATATCCGTCCGTTGCGCGATGGCGTACGGTTCATGCTGATTATCATCAAGGTAGGCACGCTTTACTCCCCGCAGAAATTATTCATTCCCATCAGCGCGGCCTTTTTCTGGGCAGGCTTGTGCTTCTACCTCTATACCTACCTGACTGCCGGGCGCTTCACCAACATGGGCGCCCTGCTATTCATTTCGGCTATCTTCACCTTTCTTATTGGCATCGTGTCGGAGCAGATTTCCGCTTTGCATTACAAAGATATCGACCAATCAAAGTATGAGGGTGATTAGTTGAATGTCCTGATGTCCAGCACCTCCTATCCGGAAAACACTCAGGACTGGCGAGGTCGCTTTATTGCCAACCTTGCCGCCGCACTGGCACGGAGGGAGGACATTGCTCTTTCATTATGGGCTCCACCCGGCGAGTTGCCGGATAACGTTGTCGCGGCGGCCACCCCGGATGATGTGCGCTGGTTGAGACGTCTGTCACAAAAAGGCGGTATCGCGCATCTGCTGAGAAACCGCCGAATATTCACGGTGGCCATAGTAGTTCAATTACTAGCGCGGCTGGGTCGGGCCTACCGGCACCAGCCAGCCGATGTGTGCCACGTCAATTGGTTGCAAAACGCGCTACCGTTGTGGGGAACCCATACCCCGGCCCTGATTACTGTGCTGGGCAGCGATTTTGGGCTGTTGCGCCTGCCCGGCATGAAGGCGCTGGTGCGTGCTGTTCTGCGGCAGCGCCGCGTCATCCTGGCGCCTAACGCCGAATGGATGCGGCCCGAGTTGGAACGGATGTTCGGTGACCTTGCCGAAATTCGACCGATAGCATTCGGTGTCGATGATCCCTGGTTCGCAGTTGTTCGCCGCCCACCAGAACAAGTCTGGCATTGGCTGGTGATTACGCGGCTGACCAGGAACAAGATCGGCAACCTGTTCGAGTGGGGTGAAGGGCTGTTCGGCAAAGACCGGCAACTGCATCTATTCGGCCCGATGCAGGAAAAAATCGAGCTACCGCATTGGGCGCAATACCATGGTTCTACCTACCCGGAAGAGCTGCTGAACACCTGGTTTCCCCAAGCCTGCGGCCTGATAACGCTGAGCCGTCATGACGAAGGTCGCCCGCAGGGGATGCTGGAAGCCATGGCTGCTGGTTTGCCGGTGATCGCTTCCAATCTCTCTGCACACCGCGACATTATCTGTCACCGCCAGACTGGCTGGCTGGTTGATTCGGTCAACGAATTGCGCGAAGCTTTGGCGATACTGGAAATGCCGAGTCAGAATCAAGAAACGGGGAAAGCGGCCCGTAACTGGGTCAAGGCGAACATCGGCACTTGGGACGACTGTGCCGGGCGCTACGCCTCTGCTTACCAACGCCTGCTGGAGCGCAAATCGTGAGCCGCGAGGGCGTGTTGCTGCTCGGCGGCGCAGGCTTTATCGGCAGCGCTTTGGCTAAGCGCCTGGAACAGGAAAAGATAGTCGTGCATGTTATTGGCCGCCATGACGTGGAACGTCTGGAAAATGTGTTACCCCAGTGCGGCACTGTGATCCACTTGGCCTCCGCCACTACGCCAGGCTCCTCGGCCAGCCATCCTAATCTGGAACTGGACAACATCACCTTAACCTTGCGCCTGCTGGAGCTGATGCAATACCAGCCGGAAACCCACCTGATTTTCTTTTCCTCTGGCGGGACGGTTTATGGCAATCCTGATCGTCTACCTGTTACAGAAGATACACCGATCGCGCCGCTTTCCAATCACGGTGCCGGCAAGGCAGCGCAGGAGGCTTTCTGCCAAGCCTTTCGAGCTTGTGGGCATGCAGTCACGATCCTGCGTCCTTCCAACGCTTATGGCCCGGGACAGAAACTTGCGAGCGGCTTCGGTCTCGTCCGCACGATGCTCGAACATGCACGCTGCGGCACCCCGCTGGAAATCTGGGGAGACGGCGAAAATATTCGGGATTTTATTTATATCGACGATATCGTCGAGGCAGGCACTCGTTTAATCAGCCTGCCGCAAGATTCAGGTACCTACAACCTCGGTAGCGGCATTGGCTATAGCATCAACCAGGTTCGTGGAATTGTCGAGGCAGTATGCCGCAGGGAAATGAAAACAATGTACCGGCCGGGAAGGGGCGTAGATGTTCGCAGCGTGGTGCTGGATAATTCACGCTTGGGCGCGCGACTGGACTGGCGACCCAGTGTTGAATTGGAGGACGGTATCGCGCGCACTTTTGAATGGCTGCAGAAAACATGACAGGGTCAAATCCGACAATTTCCGTGTGTATCGCCAACTACAACGGCATGGAGGTGATCGACGACTGCCTGCGTTCGGTTTTGGAACAGGAGGGCCATATCCCTCTGGAAATTCTGGTTCATGACGATGCCTCCGACGATGGCTCGGTAAAATATATCCGTAACAGTTACCCTGATGTAATACTGATCGAAAGCCAGGAGAACGTTGGATTCTGCATCGCCAACAACCGCATGGCAGCCGCAGCCAGGGGCAAGTACCTGCTGTTGCTCAACAACGATGCCGCGCTTAACCCGGACGCTCTGCAAACCCTGCTGTCGGAAGCAAATCGCTTCGATCAACCCGCCATCCTCGGTCTGCCTCAGTACGACTTTGACAGTGGCGAACTGCTCGATATCGGCAGTTTGTTCGATCCCTTTCTCAACCCGGTTCCAAACATGAACCCGGAACGGAACGAGGTAGGTATGGTCATCGGTGCATGCCTTTGGATTCCTAAGGAGCTGTGGCAGGAACTCGGAGGATTTCCGGAATGGTTCGGTTCTATCGGTGAAGACCTTTATCTGTGCTGTCTTGCAAGGCTGGCAGGATATCCTGTTCGCGCAATGGGTATCTCCGGTTACCGCCATCGAGTCGGAACAAGTTTTGGCGGCGGAAAGGTACGTGGTGAAAAGTTGGCTACTACATTCAGACGGCGCGCCCTGTCGGAGCGTAACAAAACCTTTGTCATGGTCATCTGCTACCCCGGCATCCTGCTAATCTGGCTGTTACCGTTGCACCTCGTCATGATTCATCTGGAAGGGTTGCTGCTCTCCTTAATCAAATGGGATAGCGCTGTCTGGAACAAAATCTATGCTCCATTACTGCCGGCATTGTGGCGTCAACGACAGAGACTGCTATCTTTACGGCTAAGCTCACAGTCACTACGTAAAGTCTCGCTCCGCTCTTGGCTCGCCCCCTTCTGTTTGACTCCATGGAAACTTAAGATGCTTGTCAGGCACGGTCTGCCAAATCTCACCTGACCAAAAGATCGAGAGCGATGCTTCCCCAGTTGCGGGCATAGCGGCTATAACCACCCCGAACAGTTTCTGCGATGACCGCGGGAAGACGGGCAAACCTGTTCGGTGGCAGTGCGGCGCGGCGGCGCAGATGCGCAAGCTTGGCCGCGAGCCTAGTCTCTATATGCGCCCGAACCTTGTTTTCCAAATGGGCTGCGAGTCGCGACCAACGGGCAATTTCTGCTTGATAATAGGTAGCTCGATCCATGGAAAAAGCTGACCGAGCTTCATTCAACAATCCTCGCCGCGCTGCTCCCAAAGCGTTGCCGCCATGCTGGCGGTAGAGTTGCAGTGGCAATTCCACCAAAGCACCCTTTTCAGTGGCCGCAAGAACCGCCGCGAGCCATGCGTCGTAATGCCACTCGCGAGGAATGGGCAGAAGCTGGTCGCGCGCTTGCGCCTTGAAAGCCAGCGTGGCACCTGCAACAACATAATGTTTAATCAATACTTCAATAAACCGGCCATCTCGTGCGGTTTTGCGTTCGCTGTGATCAAAGTCCACGCGTTGCCACAAGGTGTAACCAAGCGGATGAAGTTCTGCATCGCATACTTCAGCATCGCAGCAAACCCAGTCCACTCCAGTCTTAATTAATTCTGCAAACGTTGCCAGCTTGTTCGGTAGCCATACATCATCCTGGTCGCAAAGGGCAATGATGTTCCCCGTGCATAGGCGGATGGCCTGCTCAAAATTGGCGCCGATGCCAAGCCGTTGTGAGTTGCGATAGAGATGCACTTTGAATGGCGCTTCGGCGGCAAAGGCCTCCACGATTACCGGGGTGGCGTCTTCCGAGGCGTCGTCGCATACAACCAGTTCGTATGGCAGGCATGTTTGGGAGAGAAGGCTTTGCAGTTGTTCGTCCACATAGCGCTCACCATTATGTACACAGAGCGCAATGGAAATCTTTGGAGTTGGAACTTCAATCATTTGTTGCTGCCCGTGGATTTTTTCCAGTTTTTTCTCCAAAAACGGCGCACTTTGTTTTTGAGCACGTACCACCCCGTAAATTCCACCCAGGCCCCGTTCGACAAGTTCTGTCTCCGCTCCATGGTGCCATACTGATAATCACATGTCTGGTTGTCTGCCACCAAAAGATTTTCTTGTTCAGATTGCCAGAAAGTCATGCTTTTATTCCATCGCTCCATCTCATACCCAATGCCATCCTTACCTACAACGAGGATCGTTTTACCCATTTCAAGAACTTGCTGAGTCAATCCACTTATGCCGCTCTCGAATTTATATGCATCCGTCTTGGTTATTATTTCCTGAAATTTAATCTTCTTCATTAATTCGCTGGAAATCATGAAAGCATTTGTCCGCACGTGGTAATTGGGGAATTGATTGAAGTTTCGAAGAAACGAACCATGTTGCCAACCAGCTGTTGTGCTCAACGTCAGTCTTCTCCAAACAGGTTGGTTGCTTAGTAAACGATAATCCAGAATAGCCGCACCAACCATAGCCATCATTAACCAGAATATTCCCGATCCCCTGAGACTTTGCCATGATCCTGTTGCACCTGCCAGCCCTATCCCGGGCCGGGAGATCTGTTCGTAGAGCTTGCGTAGCCACTCATTATCCAGAATAACGCTGAATGAATTCAAAAAACAGAAATAACGGTACTCACTGGCAAATTCTCTTGCTGCAGTAAAGTAGGCCGTGATATCGAAGCCGACATCGGCTACGTCAAGCGTGGAGTGTCTAAAAGGCGCGAGCAATTTCAGATGCTCTGCTTTTTCGCTATCAGAGTTGAATCCTTTGAAAATAATCAATAAGTCGTGATCTATGCCGCCAGGGTTTTGCCGATATGATTTGAGAAAACGTTCGAATGGCTCTATCCCATTGAGTTCCCGGACCAGGTGAACAACGCAAAGCTCTTTCATTGTCTCGCCTGAACCTTAATCAGGAGCTTCCAGGTACGAATGTGGATCGACCTGTTCAAAAACATCGAGTATCGTTTTGAACTTTCCTTCAACCGTGGGCAAATGAATCGCTGGATGAGAACCCAATCGCGGGGAAAAAAATTCACGAAGGCGCCTGATTCGATTGGAGAGAATCACACGGAGGCGTGCATCAGATTTTTTAGCAGGTGGGGAAAATACTATCCCGTAAAACAACCGTTCACAGATGGTCATTTTCTTCTTCAGTTGCTTATGGATACTCTTTGCACTTTCCTTCCCCGTAAGCATGCCCTCATAAACGGAAAGTATCTGAATGGTTCGGTAGCGGCTGTAACTCACCCTTAAGTCAAATTGCCTTGAAAAATTCAGCGCCAGAGTTTCCATGGAAATTAACCACGAGGTGTTCATAACCGATCCCGGCAGAATTACCTTCTGCAAACGGTTCACCATGTCTTTATCCGGGGCGTTATTGAGAAATGAGTTTCCGCTGGGCTCCGCATCGTTAAAGTAGTAAAACCCAAACGACTTGGGGCTGATCCCTATCGTTACCAGCGGTTGCGGCACAATCAGTATGCATTCAGCTTCGAGCATAATGGCGTTAGTCGCATAATAGTCCGGGAAAGGCGACTGATAAAATGGGCCGTGTTGCATCATTTTCTCTATCAGGCGTCGATTCACCAGCGAGAATTGCATGTTGTAATCAAATCTCACCCGGAAATTCAGGGAGTGCTGCACAAACTCCATCGCCTTGTCTTTCCCAAGCCAGAACGGCTCATGCGCAGACTGGAAAATCTCTCTTCGGCTATATGTCCTGAGAAATCCGTCCGGGGCATCAGGCATGACACCGGGGTAGGCATAAAGAAATGCATTGGTATAAATAAAATCTGGCGAGTCGAATTTTTGAATATATCTGTTCAGGGTTGAAAAATAGCCTCTCATTAAACCATCGTCATCCCCCAGCATAATGACGTAATCACCACGGCTCTGGTTAATGGCGTTATTCCAGTTGTCCGTAACAGGAACGAATTGCTCGGTGCGAAAATATTTAATGCGTGGATCGCCAAGCGTCCTGATATAGCCAGCAACATCCTCTTCAGAAAAGTTGTCTGAAACGATGATCTCCCAGTCGCTATAGTCTTGCCGACGCACCGTTTCAATTGCGCGTGACAATAGGTCAAGACGATTGCGGGTGGGCAACAATACCGAAAATTTCATAGCCAGCGGCCCAGATCTACGCCCAGCAGCGCTTGTAATTTTAAAATGTCTTCCCTGAAATTTCCGCACAGCCAGTCATATTGCTCATTCGTTAACATTTCGCGCACACCGGCTGTTTTATGGTACGGCGAGCCGTAAATTGTTGTTGGCTGGGCATCATGCCCAAACGCTTTCCCAATAAACTGAATAATGGGGCGTACAAATTTCGAAGCAAATACTCCACGCATAGTTTCAGGTGCTTTTTCCCTTGCGGCGTTGGCGTTGTGCCGTTCGGTCACGTTAACCGGGAAGGCAGAAACACCCAGAAACTCAAAAAGCGATGCCACCACGGTTGCGGTTGAATTGGCAAACTCTTCAAAAAAAATAATTCGTATCCTGTCTTTGCCAAACAATTCGATATACTCTTTTATCGCCTCAAAATACAACCCGCGTCTCACATGCCAGAATATGGGGTCATAATGCTGTTTAATGCGCTCTTCTTCAAGGCATAGCGACTCCCAGAAATTGCTTGTCTGGAACTTCGCAGCTATTGAATGTTGGTATTCCGAATACGCCCGTTCGACAGGATTGCGCAACATGATGATAATCTTTGCTGATGGATTCCATGCATGAATGCGGTTTGCTGCCTGAGGGCAAGACAGGTAATCGGTAGATGCCTCGCCAGAAATAGCACCTGCCGGAGCATCCCGAAACAAAGCCAGGTAATCTTCCTTTGTACTGACAATTTCTGAATGAAAGTATTTCTTTCCGAATTCAAAAGCATCTGTTGAGTAGCCACAAAAAAACCTGGGCTCCTTGTTTTCTGGCATAAATATCTGAGGATGCTGTTGCAGATAGCGGTATAGCGAGGTTGTACCCGCTTTAGGCGCGCCAACTATCAGAAAATGGGGCGGCTTGTTCATAATGACTTCCATGCATGTTCCTATAATGCTATTTGCAGCTCAATTTTCATGATCAGCACCCACCTCTGATACCAGATATCTTCCAGAAACCAAGTTACTTGCCGAATCATAATGCCCAGCACACATACTTGCGAAATTCCTGCACAAAAATAGTTGTGATTGAAATCGCATATCATACAAAGCGATTCGCTTAAAGTGCATTGGTCTGAATAACTTCTTCCACATAGCCGCGGCGCATCCAGTATAGCTCGCGGTTCACATCCAGATTTGGCATATCCTCTGCAATCAAATCCTGCACCAGAAATGGATTGGCTTCATGATTGATAGATAAAAAAAGCTTGGTCGAAGCCTTGATCTTCTGCCAGTAGTCTTTGGCTGTCGAGATATCCATCTCGGTCAGGCTGTCGATATTGACGATCAGGTCGTATTTTTCTTCTCCATCCATAAACGTCTGAGGCGTGCATATCTTGATCATCTGCGAAGCGCCGGCAGATGATTCGCCATCCAGCAAAATCTGCGCTTCACCAAGCGTCCGACCCAGAAAATAAGCCTGAGCTGTCGCCGTCATTGGGATATCAACTATCGTATAGTCCTTTATTCCCAGCTCATGTGCGTAATAGGCCGTGCGCCCCAATCCGGCGCCTATTTCCAGAATGCGTGGATGCTCAATTCCCTTGACTAGTTGCTTGATACGCCATGCCTGATATAGTGCTTGGGGAACCCGATAGGACACGATTCCGCGAGAAGTGCTCAGCCCGAATTCAGCCGGAAACGGGTTTGGCACTGAGAATGGCCAGCAGGACTTGCTTAACTTTGCCAGAATGTCCTCCGCATCATAAGGCTTGCCTGCACTTGCCGCCCAGGTTTCGGGATTGTCCAGCGGAACAGCTCCCACCGATT
>JACREA010000217.1 GCA_016218465.1 Nitrosomonadales bacterium
ATGTTTTGCGGCGCAGCCAGGCATAGGCGAGCATCGCGACCAGCAACAACAGCACCGCCGCGTTTCCCCAGCGCACATAGGGCGTGATGCCGTCATAGCCTTGTGCCTTGCCGAGCAGCACGGCTTCTTTGTGTTGCGGCAGTTGCTGCAGCACCTTGCCGTCCGCGCCGATGATCGAGGTCACGCCGGTGTTGGTGGCGCGCAGCATCATGCGGCCTGTTTCCAGTGCACGGAGCTGGGCGATCTGGTTATGTTGCGCTGCCACCGGGGAATTGCCGTACCACGCATCATTGGTCACATTCACTAACAGCGTAGCCTGCGGCAGTGAGCGGATAATTTCTTCACCGAACACATCTTCGTAGCAAATATTCACCGCCACTTGCTGTCCGGCAACAGCAAGCGGCGCTTGTATTGCGTCGCCGCGCGCCAGATCGCCCATCGGGATATCAAGTACTCTGTTGATAAGCCAGCCAAACAAGGGGCGCAGCGGAATGAATTCGCCGAACGGCACCAGATGCTGTTTGCGGTAATGCTGCTCATCAGCGACACCCAGCGAGAAAACACTGTTGTAGTAACTGCCGTTGTTGCGTTCGAACGCGCCGATCAGCACGTCGCCGCCATTTTGCCTTGCATGGTCGTGCAGCTTTTCAATCAGACTTTGCGGCACTTCGTGACGATGCAGCGGCAGTGCGGTTTCCGGCAGCACGGTAAGGCGCGCCGGGTTTTGTTCCACCAGACGACGATAGGTTTCCAGCGTGCCAACCAGCACGTCTTCGTTGAACTTGAGATTCTGCGGGATATTTCCTTGCACCAGCGCCACGCTGAACGGCTCGCCTTGAGGCTGTGTCCATGCAACGGCGCGCAGCAGCGCGCCGAGCCCCCAGATGGAAAACAGTAATATCAATGCCAGCTTGCCTTGTTTGCTCCAGCGCGACCGCCAAAGCAAAAGCAGCGACCCTGCACTGGCCGCAGCCGCGAGCGACACGCCGTACACACCCAGCAATGGAGCATAGCCAGCAAGAGGGTTATCGCTGTGCGCATAACCCAGGGTCAGCCACGGAAATCCGGTAACCAGCAGGCCGCGAAACCACTCAAGCAGCGCCCATACGGCAGGCATGACCAGCATGATGCGCAGCCAATTTGCCACCGGAAAACGAGCTTGCACATATCCTGCCAATGCGGGAAGCAGCGCCCAAAATGCCGCAAACAGCAATGTCGCCAGTAGCGCAAGCAACAGCGGCATGTCGCCGTACTCGTACATCGCGATATAAATCCATCCGATGCCCGCGCTGAACAAGCCCAGGCCAAAGGCAAAGCCCAACCATGCTGCCGTGCGCGCCGAGTCGGCGTGCAGCCAAAGCGAGAACAGCACGGCGAGCGCCAGCACAGGGATTGCATAAATCCCGAACGGCGCAAAACCGAATACACACATTGCTCCAGCCAGCAAAGCCGACCCGTAATATTTATTGAATAAGTTCATGCAAAATTTTACTGCTCGATATGATACAAAACGCGTGCAGCATAACCGATTCAACGCATCTGCTGCCAATCGGCAGAAGCGGGTTGAAGAAGGTGGTGCGGCAATATGCCGCAGGTACGTGCGCAACAGATTTGGTAGCATCGCGATACAGTTTCGACCAAAACAACTTTCTACCTGGGGATTCTTGACGATGAAAACCAAACTGCTGTTTGCATCACTGCTCTGCACCACTGTCAACGCTTACGCATCCTGCGGCTCTTCATTTTGCGCGGTCAACACGCAATGGGACACACAAGGGCTGGTCAATGACGAGGGTTTGCGAATCGACCTGCGTTATTCCTATGCCAAGGCAGATACCCCGCGCGTAGGCTCTTCAAAAGTTGCCAAGCCGTTGCCAACGGACCCTGCCCTGCTGGGCGCAGAAGTTGAAAACATGCGCACCATCAATCGAACACTGAACATGAATTTCGATTATGCAGTTAACCACCAGTGGAACGTTGCGGTTGGCCTGCCTTTGCTGATGCGTGACCATGCCCACCAGATCGGCGATCCGTCGCTTACTATCGTTGAACAAAAAAGTTTTTCGGCATTGGGCGATTTGCGTGTAGTCGGAAATTACAAGCTCGATTCAGACCATCATGCCGGCAGTGGCATGCGCTTTGGATTGAAGCTGCCTACCGGCAAAACCGATCTTGAAATGGTGCCCGGCACGCCGTTGGAAAGCTCATTGCAACCGGGTAGCGGCAGCACCGATTTGATTCTGGGCGCGTATCATCATGAGGATGTTGCCAATTCACCCTGGGGCTGGTTTGTCAGCGGACAGATTCAAACCGCCATGCAAACACGCGAGGACTACCGCCCCGGCAATGATGCTGCGCTGGACGCAGGCATGCACTACGAGGATTCTCCCACGCTGACCGGCCTGATTCAATTGAATGCCCAGTTCAAGGGACGTGACGGCGGCTTGAATGCCAATCCGCACTCGGGCGGGCGCAGTTTGAATCTCAGCCCCGGCGTCAGCTTTGCTGCTGCTCCCAGGACCAGAGTATATGGCTTCGTGCAATTGCCGCTGTATCAATACGCAAATCCGGACCCTGCTGGCGGCCCCTACGGCCAATTGACCGCACGGTGGTCTTTCTCGGTCGGTGTCAGCCAGATTTTTTAAATCCTGGTTTTCACAAAAAAACGCGGCGCAACGCCGCGTTTTTTATTTCTCGCGATGCTTTGCTTTGTGCTTAAATCGTGCCTTACACAATTGCCACCGCAAGATTTTCATGGAAAAAATCCGTCTTTCAAAACGCATGTCCGAACTTGGCCTGTGCTCACGCCGCGAAGCAGATGGCTACATCGAGAAAGGCTGGGTAGAGGTCGATGGCGAAATTGTCAGCGAACTGGGCAGCAAGGTCTATCCCACCCAGCAAGTTACGCTGCGCACTCCCGCGCAGAACACGCAGCAGCACCGCGTGACCATCCTGCTCAACAAACCGATAGGCTATGTATCGGGACAAGCCGAGCACGGCTACAAACCGGCAACCGCCCTGATCGACGAGAGCACGCGCTGGGTGGAAGATCCGTCGCCGCTACGTTTTCATCGCAGCCAGTTCATCGGTCTTGCCCCGGCAGGCCGTCTGGACATTGACTCGCAGGGTTTGCTGGTGCTCACCCAGGATGGCCGCGTCGCCAAGCAACTGGTCGGCGAAGATTCACAAATTGACAAGGAATATCTGGTACGCGTGCAAGGTAAACTGGAGGACAGCGGCCTGGCTTTGCTCAACCAGGGATTGAAGCTGGATGGCGAATACCTCAAGCCCGCCAAGGTAACCTGGCAGAACGAGGACCAGTTGCGTTTCGTGCTGCGCGAAGGAAAAAAGCGCCAGATTCGCCGCATGTGCGAACTGGTCGGACTGAAAGTAACCGGGTTGAAACGCGTCCGTATCGGGAAAGTAAAACTGGGCAATCTGCCGGTCGGACATTGGAGGTATCTGGGCCCGGAAGAAAAATTCTAAAGCCGAACAGTTTTAAAGCTGCTGTTGCTGGGTTATAGCGTGACGCATTACCAAATCCTGCAATGCAGCTGGCCTGCCATAATGCCAGCCCTGCCCGAAATCGCACCCCATCTCCAGCAGTTTTGCGCCTACTTCTTTGGCTTCAACTCCTTCGGCAACCACATTCATGCCCAGCGAATGCGCCAAGTCAACTGACGAACGTACTATTTCGTAGCTCTGCGCTGATTCCAGCAAAGGAGCGACAAAAGCGCGATCAATTTTTAACGTGCCGATTGGATACCGCTGCAAGTGGTTCAACCCGGAATGCCCGGTGCCATAATCATCCAGCGCAAGACCGCTGCCCAATTCGATTAATTTGTTAAGAATTTTCAGCGCGAGTTCTGGATGTTCGATTATGACCGTTTCCGTGAGCTCCAGCTTTAGCTCTGTGACTTCCATACTGTGACGCGCGATGATTCCCTTCACATCCTCAACCAACATCTCACTGGCCAATTGGACCGCCGACAAATTGACGCTGACAAATGGCTTTTCATAATTTGTATATTGCCTTAGCTTCGGCCAGTCCCGACAAGCGCGCTCAAGCGTCCACAGCCCGATTTCGCGGATCAAACCGGTTTGCTCGGCAAGCCAGAGAAAGTCCATGGGCTGAATCACGCCGTCCGTGGGATGATGCCAGCGGATCAGCGCCTCGAACCCGGCAATACGGCCATCGGATAAATTGCAGATCGGCTGATAGTAAAGTTCAAATTCCGAATTAACCAGTGCGTGTGTGATCCCATGGGCGAGCGACAGTTTATGGGTCGCCTCGCCCTTCAGGGCGCTACGGCGGCTGGAATGATCCCGTAAGTCTTCCGTACTTGCCATATGCGACCGGTTGCTACTCTGCTTGTTTCTGAATCGATCCAAAATAACCAGCAGCAAATGGTTCAAAACCGGGTCGCTTTTTTCCATCAACTCCTCAACCAGCTTTCGCCGGATGGGAACGAGCACCGTTTCTTCGGCGGCTCTGACAGTTGCCGTGCGTGGCTGATGGTCTATCAGCGCGATCTCTCCAAACATCTCACCCTTGCCCAGCAAATTGAGCTGGCGTTCTTTGCCCTGATCTATAACAAAAACTTCGACAGTCCCTTTTTCAATCAGGTAAGCACAATCTCCTGCGTCACCTTCCTTGAATATTTGATCACCAGCGGCGAAGACTTCCCGATCCAATTCGTCAAACACGCTGAATCCTCCCGGCTGAAACTTCGTCTGCTTTAAAACAGGTTTGGCAAAAACCGCAAATAAGCAGTGCACTTCCAGGTTGCATGGCTCGCAAAGACATGTTCAGGGAATTTTTGGTGTGGATTTTTTGCGTTCCACCAGCAACAAGTGCAGTCTGCGGCTATCGGCACGCAACACCGTAAAGGTGAATTCGCCAAGGTGGATGCGATCGCCGCGCTTGGGCAGTTGCCCTGCTACTTGCAACACCAGCCCGCCCACTGTGTCATATTCCTCATCGCTGAATTCTGCGCCAAGAGCCTCATTGAAATCCGCAATTTCGGTGTCAGCCTTGACGCGATAGTGCCCCGAGTCAACAGCGATGATATTGTCCTCATCCTCGTCAAAATCGTATTCGTCTTCGATGTCGCCGACAATTTGTTCCAGCACATCCTCAATTGTCACCATGCCGGACACGCCGCCATACTCATCCGCCACCAGAGCGATATGGTTACGGTTGCTGCGAAAATCGCGAAGCAGCACGTTAAGCCTCTTTGCTTCCGGCACAAATACTGCCGGGCGCAGCATATCGCGCACGTTGAACTCTTCTCCGGCGTAATAGCGCAGCAGATCTTTCGCCAACAGGATGCCGATTATGTTGTCCTTGTCGCCATCGATCACGGGAAAACGCGAGTGAGCCGTCTCGATGACAAAGGGAATGAATTTTTCCGGTGGTTCGCTGATGTCGATGACATCCATTTGCGCGCGAGGAATCATGATTTCGCGCACTTGCCGTTCGGAAACCTGCATCACGCCTTCCATCATGGATAGCGCGTCGGAATCCAGCAAATTGCGCTCATAGGCGGAATGCAGCAGATCGATAAGCTGTTCGCGGTCCTCTGGTTCGCGAAGCAGCATCGTGGAAAGACGCTCTAACAGGCTGGGTTTGCTACTTTCCGGGTCGTCCATGTGTGGTACGTATTTCCTGATAAGGATCGGGTTGATGCAATTTTAACATTATCGCGGTTTCCAATGTTTCCATCTCCTCGGCATCGGCTTCATTCTCATGGTCGTAGCCCTGCAAATGCAGAGTGGCATGGATGGCAAGATGCGCGTAATGGGAAAGCAGGTCTTTGTGCTGCCCGGCTGCCTCTTTGCCAACCACCGGCGCACAGATCACCACATCGCCGGTAACTGCATCGGCATCGTCATAAACAAAAGTCAGCACGTTGGTAGCGTAGCTCTTGCCGCGATAACTTTTGTTCAGCTTCAGACCCTCGGCCTCGTCCACAATGCGTATTGTCATTGATGCATCGCGCTGCAACGCGGCTCTTACCCAACGGCGTAGTTGCGTGCGCGTCGGCAAATGCCGCTCATCGCTTGCATATTGCACTGCCAGAGACAATTTGTGAGAAGAAGCTTTATGCGTTTTTTTGCTGCTCATAGTGCTCGTAGGCCGTGACGATTTTTTGCACCAGTGGATGGCGCACCACATCTTCGGCGAGAAAGTCGCAAAACATGATTCCGCGCACATCGTGCAGCACGCTGCGCGCCTCGATCAAGCCGCTTTTCTGCCCGCGCGCCAGGTCGATCTGGGTAACATCGCCGGTAATCACCGCTTTGCTGCCAAAACCGATACGGGTAAGGAACATCTTCATTTGCTCCGGCGTGGTGTTTTGCGCTTCGTCGAGAATGATGAAGGAATGATTCAGCGTTCGTCCGCGCATGTAGGCCAGCGGCGCAATCTCGATCACGCCGCGCTCGAATGCGCGCCCGACTTTTTCCGCGCCCATCAGGTCATACAGCGCATCATACAAAGGACGCAAATAGGGATCGACTTTCTGCGCCAGGTCGCCGGGCAAAAAGCCGAGCTTTTCTCCGGCCTCCACAGCGGGACGCACCAGCACCAGACGGCGCACCGCTTCACGTTGCAGCGCGTCCACTGCGCAGGCCACGGCGAGATAGGTCTTGCCGGTGCCTGCCGGACCGACGCCGAAGGTGATGTCGTGTTCCTGAATAGCTTGCAGGTAGCCGTTCTGGCGCGGCGTGCGCCCGCGTATCTCGGCCTTGCGCGTCATCAGCAGCGGCACAAAATCGCTTGCGGGTTGCGGTTCGGC
>JACREA010000218.1 GCA_016218465.1 Nitrosomonadales bacterium
GCCAGATCGCGGTCAGCAACCACTCTTATGCCTATCGGCCGTCCGGCGCGGCGCGTGATCTCTTCCGCGTTGCGCTGCAACACCGTGAAAGTGCCGCCGCCAACTGTCCCTATGCCCAGCAGCCCTACGTTGATTGGTTTCATTTGTAAATCCTAGTTGTTAGTCGTTAGACGTTAGTCGTTAGTTGATGTTGTCACTGCGCGGATTTTAGTTTTGCCAGCGACTAGCGACTGATTTCTGTGCCGTGTTTCTTGCGATAATTTTCCAGGAACCTGGCAATGCGCCCGATAGCATCGGTCAGGTCATCTGCATTCGGCAGGAACACCACGCGAATGTGGTCGGGGTGTATCCAGTTGAAGCCGGTCCCCTGCACCACCAGGACCTTCTCCGCTTCCAGCAACTCCAGAATGAATTTCTGGTCGTCCTTAATCGGGTAAATTTTCGGATCGAAGCGCGGGAACAAGTACAGCGCGGCCTTGGGCTTGACGCAGGTCACGCCGGGAATCGCGGTAAGCAGCTTGTAAGCCAGATCGCGCTGCTTGCACAACCGTCCGGTCGGTGCGACCAAGTCGTTGATGCTCTGATAACCGCCAAGCGCGGTCTGGATCGCGAACTGGCCGGGCACGTTGGAACACAAGCGCATCGAAGCAAGGATGTTCAGGCCGTTGATGTAGTCCTGCGCGTGCTTTTTCTCGCCGGAGAGCACCATCCAGCCGGCGCGATAACCGCAGGCGCGATAGTTTTTCGACAAGCCGTTCATCGTTACAAACAGCACGTCGTCGGCCAGCGAAGCCATCGAGGTATGCGTCGCGCCGTCGTACAGCATCTTGTCGTAAATTTCGTCGGCGAAGATGATCAGATCATGTTCGCGCGCGAGCCGGATGATCTCTTGCAGAATCTCGTCTGAATACAGCGCGCCGGTCGGGTTGTTCGGATTGATGACCACGATGGCGCGCGTGCCCGGCGTGATCTTGCTGCGCATGTCGGCAAGATCCGGCATCCATTCGTTCTGTTCGTCGCATAAGTAATGGCGCGGCGTACCGCCCGCCAGCGTCACCGCCGCCGTCCACAGCGGGTAGTCCGGCGCGGGCACCAGCACTTCGTCGCCGGAATTGAGCAGGCCCTGCATCGTCATCACGATCAGTTCCGACGCGCCGTTGCCGATGTAGATGTCCTCCAGCCCGACACCCTTGATGTTCTTCGACTGGCAGTAATGCATGATGGCCTTGCGCGGCGCGAACATGCCTTTGGAATCGGAGTAGCCGGACGAATTCGGCATATTCAGGATTACATCCTGCTGAATTTCCTCCGGTGCTTCAAAGCCGAATGGCGCCAAGTTTCCGATGTTCAGCTTGATGATACGCTGACCCTCCTCCTCCATCTGCTTGGCGCGCTCCATCACCGGCCCGCGAATGTCGTAGCACACGTTGGCAAGTTTTGCCGATTTTAAAATTGGTTTCACTTAATATTTACTCTGGATATTTACTCGGCTTGTCCGGGCACTGCCAAATGCACAATGCTAGAATTCACCACAAGATCGCAAAGAGCGCGATTTTACCTGCGCCGCACCCGCACAGCAAATGCCATACCGCAAATCGTAGCCCGGATGAAATGCAATGTAATCCGGGGCAGCTTTGGGCACACACACCATCGCCCCGGATTTCGGCCTTCGGCCTGCATCCAGGCTACGATACTTTGAATTTTGAGCAGTGAATGCAACATGCAAAAATATAAAACGAGTCCGAACCCATTCAATTCCGCTTGCTTGCTGTTGTTGGCACTGCTTGGTTCAGGATGCAGCCACCCCACTCTGCTCACCAGGCAGGACTATCAGAAAAGCCAGCAGTATTTTTTAAGGGGTAATGCCGATGAAGCGCTGCTGAATTTTCCGCGCGAAGCTGAAGAAGGCACGTTCATCACCACAATGGAAAAAGGCTACCTGTCCCTGATCCAGGGAAAACCACAGATCAAGGGTCTGCAGAAGCAGGCGGAAGTGTTGGAGAACCGGGTGCGCTACCACGTCTCGCGCGAGGCGCGGACTTTTTTCTATGTACAGACACCCGAGGATTATTACGCATCGGAACATGAGGTGATCTGGCTGCATTTCCTGTTGAGCTGGGGGTATTCACTTCATGGGAAGTATGAGGATGCCTGCGTGGAAGCCCGCATCGCCAGCAGTCTGTTGTCGCTGCCCTGGAGCCCGGCGGGCCACTTCGACGATCCGTCCATGCGCCTGTTCCTGGCCGGATTATGGACCATGTGCGGCGAGTGGCATGAGGCGCAGGTGGATTTGCGTGCGGCATGGTTTATGGACAACAGCCTCACTTGGGCAAAGGAGTTGGCAGAGCACAGCCAGCCTCCCGCCAATTTATTCCTGGTGATGGGCGGGCCTGGGCCGGAACCGGTGTGGAACCCCGAATTGACGGCAAACCCTTTGCGCTCGGAGCGCCAAGTCAACTTCAAACTCCGCGGGCAGAAGAGCCGCATCTCCCTCATCGACCGGAACGCCGTCACCATTGAGCCGCAACTTTCCCCAGATGCAGGCAAATGGTATGAGCGCCATTTGGCGCGCGAAAGCGAGCTTCACGAGTTAATCCTGGATTCCACTTACGGCGGAAAGGCGGCGGTCAGCAGCACCATCGCCGGAGGGAAAATCGCCGCCACCACCAGCGCGGGGCTGGCCGTGGGCATAGGCGGGACGGCGCTGGGCGCAGCCATCATTTATTACGCCAACTCAGCAAATGCGGTCGAAGCCGGGCTGGCAATTGCGTGGGCCAGCATTGTTAAGGGGCGGGAGATCTCGCGGGAAGGCTATGAGGAAAGCACCAGCAAGCTGAAACAAGAACTCGACCCCAGCTTCACTTACCGCTTTGTCCGCTATCTCCCCGAATACCTGTGGATGGGCTGGAGTGATCAAGCCATTACTTACCCTGTTGAGTTGCGCACTTCATCCTCAAAAATCAGAATTCAGCAGCCAAGCGTCGTCAACCGCTCTTCCGTTACCGTATCTCATTTGCCAGATGTGCGGTCTTATAAAAATTATTGAATTCTCAATGCTTCAATCCCTGTAGCGCTCTTGCGGGATATGGCAGGAAGCAGCCTCCCTGATAGTCCTCTATAATTTAACAAGACAGCGTTTGGCATCCAGCAATGCGCACCCTGCCGCCACAGTTTGACGCATCCTGCGCCAAACCCTAAACTCCCTGCATTCATGCTGCACACAAGCGAGGTTATTTTGAAACTGCAACTGGACAATCTCGGCGAGACCAAAATGTTCACCTCCCATGGCACGGATCACGTCATGGTCAACGGCGAACGCTATGGTCACAGCATCGTTGTGCTGGCCGGTGGGGTTCGTAGCGACTGGGCTGCCACCCAATTCGACGAACTGACTGAAGCGCATTTTGCCTATTTCCTTGCACTCAAACCGGACGTGCTGTTGCTCGGCACAGGCGCAACGCAACGCTTTCCTCGCCCAATCCTGTATCGCGCGCTGATTGATGCAGGTATCGGCGTGGAGTTCATGACCACTCCGGCGGCCTGCCGCACCTACAACATACTGACCGCAGAAGATCGCAATGTGATTGCGGCAATCCTTATTTAAATCTTGGTACATCATGAGTCAATCTCTGCATAACGTCATCCAGCAAGCCGAAAAAATCATCCTCGGCAAGCCGCGGCAAATCCGCCTTGCGCTGACATGCCTGCTGGCGCGCGGCCATTTGCTTATCGAAGATTTGCCGGGCGTCGGCAAGACGACGCTGGCTCATGTCTTGGCGCGCACGCTGGGATTGCAGTTCCAGCGCATCCAGTTCACCAGCGACCTGCTTCCCGCTGACATCCTCGGCGTGTCGGTGTATCAACGCCCCAGCACTGATGCAAGGGCCGGCAAGTTCGAGTTCCATCCCGGCCCGATTTTCGCGCAGATGATCCTGGCCGACGAGATCAATCGCGCCACGCCCAAGGCGCAAAGCGCGCTGCTGGAAGCGATGGAGGAGCAGCAGGTGACCATCGAGGGAAAGACACGCGCCCTGCCCTCGCCGTTTTTTGTCATTGCCACGCAGAACCCGGCGCACCAGGTCGGCACGTACGCGCTTCCCGAGTCGCAGCTCGACCGTTTTTTGATGCGCATCCAGATGGGCTATCCCGACGCGCAAGCCGAGCGCGGTTTGCTATCCGGCGTGGACAGGCGCGAAATCGTCGCCCAGCTTACCCCGCAAATGGAAAGCAGCGAATTGCTCGCGATGCAAAAACGCGTCCGGGAGGTGTTCGTCTCGCCTGCGCTGCTCGATTATGTGCAGGCTATCCTGCGCCACACGCGGGAAGCCGCGCGCTACACCCATGGCCTCAGCCCCCGTGCCGGCCTCGCGCTGCTGTCCGCCTCGCGCGCGTGGGCTTTGCTGGATGGGCGCGATGCGGTTATTCCCGAAGATGTGCAAGCCATCTTGCCCGGCGTGGTCAGCCACCGGCTGCAGGCGGTCGGCGAATACTCGAAACAGAACAGCGATGTGCTGGTGCGAGAATTGGTTGAGGCTGTGGCGATTCCCTGACACTTCCAGCTATTGCTTACTTGCAATATATTGCTAGAATGCCATATATAAAAGCGCAGCTCGTCATTAAGGACAGAATTCGCAAAAGCAATGTATTGATCGAGCGGGTTGTCTGGGCTATTCCAACTCCCGTAAAAGGATGCACACACTATTTCAAGTATCGGCTTTACTGTGGGCAAAATGGCGAAACTGTTGTGCGCTATGACAATGAATCAGGCAAAGGCGATCATCGGCATCTGGGCAAGGACGAACGCCAGCAACCCTACATGTTCATAACGCTGGAGCAGCTGATTATTGATTTCGAGGCGGATGTCATCCGCCTGTCAGGAGGCAAAAATGAAAGCGATTATTGAACTGACCAGTTGGAAAACCTCCCAGGCGCGGGCCTTACGCGCGGCAAAAAAGGCTGATGCAGGCAAGCCCACCCCGGCAGATTATCACCTTGATTTTGATTCGATGGCGAGCCTCTTCTCCGACATTACGCCGGCGCGGATGCAAGTGATCGAAACCTCCAAACAGCTTGGTGCGCTCAGCGTTTATGCCTTAGCCAAGGCGACGGGGCGAAATTACTCGAATGTGCATCGCGACGTCCGCAAATTGCTGGAACTTGAACTCTTGGCGCGCGATGAAGACGGGAAGGTTTATGTGCCGTGGAAAGACGTGGTGCTGAACGTTTCCCTGACAGGTGACACGCTGGCAGCGTGACGCCCGCCAGAAACGAAAATATTCAAACCCTATTTACCTCTCCGCTAGTTCGGTTTTGTTTCTGTCTTTGCCATAATAAAAGACATTCCGACACCGGCTGCTTCACTTTCGTAATACCTCGCGGAACTCCTCATCCGCCTCGGGTAAGAATTCGGTTTTCAAGACAATTCGGAAATGGCGCGGCGAAAGACCTCATCCGCAGGAATGCCCTGCACACGCCCCGCACCACTGTACGCTTCGAGACGGTGCTCGGCCTCATCCAGCCACAGCTTGACGATATATCAAAATTGGTTTAGCTTGGCGACATGAACGGGAACGCCATCATCAAGCGGCTAAAGGCCGAGGGTTGGCGCGTCAAGCGGATTCGCGGCAGCCACCACATGATGGAAAAGGAAGGCCGGGTTATCCCGGTTCCCGTTCATGGCACTGCCGACATCGGCAAAGGACTGTTGGCCGACATCGAACGGCAAACCGGCATTAAATTGAAGTAAGGAAAAGCTATGGACATCCGTTACCCCGCAATCTTCGAACCGCAAAAACCCTCGGGATTTTTTGTGCATTTTGTTGACATCCCCGAAGCTATCACCCAAGGGGAAACAAAGGATGAATGCGAATTCAACGGCTCGGAAGTGCTTTCCCTCATCCTGGAAGAATACATCGAGTCCGGGCGGGATACTCCCTTGCCCACGCAGCGCGTCAAAGGTGCGCATTACCTTGCACCGGACGCCAAAGTGCAGGCGGCGCTATTGGTGCGACTTGCGCGCGGCGAGCGGTCATTGGCCGAAGTGGCGCGCGCACTGGAAACCTCATGGCCCTCCGCCAAAAGACTGGAAGACCCGCGCCACTATCCTACGTTGAAACAACTTGAAAAAGCTGCTGCCGCATTAGGCAAGAAACTGGTGCTGACGTTTGAGTGACAGGTTATTCGAGGCTGTGGCGATTCCATAGCGCCGCCAGCGCTGATACCCACAGGGCACAAGAACCTCTGCGAGGTAAATCCGCGCCTACGCCCCAAAAAAGAAGGCCCCTTTCGGAGCCTTCTCGGATATTCCCTCTCAAAATTGTGAGAGATGAGATTTAACCTATGGCGTTATAAACACACCGTAGACATCATCGAATACCCATGCTCCTGTTCCCATCATGTTTACCATCATGTTTATTAGCGCAAGGTATTTCCCGTTGTTGAATCCCATGACCACCCCAAACTGATTGTCGGCGTCGTTGTTTATCACGATCTCTGAACCCACAAGGGTGCCCGCCTTGCTAATATACTGGCCATAAACATCCCAGCATGTCCCATCGCCCGCATCGCAGACGCCATTTTTATTCGCATCGTTTCTTCCGTCCGTCCATGTCACCAGAGAATTCGTCCCGTCAAAGGCAATAGATGGGAACGCCGCGTATTTGGTGCTTGCGGAGTTCACCTGGAACGGTGTGCCTACCAGATTGCCGTTTACATCAACGCGCTGGGCGAGGACATCCCATGCCGGGGTTCCGGCGACACAATCGCTGTGGTCGTTCCAGACCACAAGGTAGTTTGTCCCGTCAAACACAACAGGGCTAGGGTTACTATCTGTACACCCTGCAGTGACGGGCGCCTTGGTGGCGATTACAAACGTGTTCTTGACAGCCGTTCCGGTCGTTATGTTGCCAATCGATCCGCGAATATCTGCCCCCGTGTCGTAGACAACCAAACAATTTCCGCTGGCATCGCATGCAGCAAAAGGAGCTCCGCCCGGGTAACCCGCAGCGGTCCCGCTTTCGATTCCATATTCTGCAGTCAAAAATCCTCCCGCTGCATCAATATTGCGCCCATAAACCGCCTTGGTTGTCTGGTCATACCACATAACACTGCACGTTGTGCCAACACACGCAAAATTTCCCGCATCATTAAAATTCCCGGCGGTGGTGCTGATTGCAAAGGGGGCTTTTACCACTGCCCCGGTTGTGCTGATAACCTCGCCGTATATGACGTTGTTGGGATTGGTGGCATCATCGGCCCAGACCAACAGGTAATTGGTTCCGTTGAATGCGACAGAGGGCACGCTGCCGGTCCTGCCCGTGGAAATCCGTGAACCAACCAGGTTGCCTGAGCCGTCGATAAGCTGGGCGGTGACGTTATATCCAGCGCTGGTATCGCCCTGGATGCCCACCAGATAGTTCGTCCCGTCAAAAGCGGCGGAAAATCCCCCTTCCTGCCCTGCTCTTGTTGCTGAACCGGCGACAATGGGGGTCGTGGCGATGGCGAATTTGGCGCCGACGCCGGAGGCAGGTGTGCCTGCCAGATTGGAGCAGGCGTTACATTTTACAAAAATACCTACTCGCCTCTTGCCCGGATTGCTCGGATCAAAGCTATTGTCAACGATTATGGTATTACCATTATTTCCGATAGCGAAAATTTTAGATGGATTACTTACATCTGTGATACTGCCATCGGCTGCAACAGAAGCAGTAAAAGTTGTAGAGTTATAGGTGATACCTCCATCTCTTTGGATTTTTTCAGAGGTTGAACAATTACCACTACTATTGCATGTCATAGTGGCAAACTGGGTACTAAAACTCGTTCCACCATTATCCCCGAAAGTACTATAGGCCCATGTTCCGGCAAGGTCTGCGGTGGAATATATCTTGTCAGCTTTTTTCATAACCAGACCAAATGACCACGTGGCAGGGTCATTGACATGCGTATTGATGCTAAACATTCCATTTCCTAACAGGTAGCCAGTGTTCGCACCGTTGTCCACCGTGTATGAACCATCGGAACTTACGCTATAAGGCCCGCTGGCAGCAGAAGTTGCAGTGCTAATGACTCCATCTGTGTTCGTGGTCAAGGTGTAGCTTCTGTTTCCGGCCCCATCAAAGGTGCTGAAAGTGGATCGTGCAGCATAGCTGCCATCGTATCTGTACCTTTCTATATAATAATCCCCGCTTAAATCCGCATTGGTATAGGTCTTTGCTGTATCAAGCTTTACAGCTACCCTGAACCTCTGTTTGTTCATCAGTGTTGTACCATTAACAGTCCGTGTTGTGCCATCAACGATCCTGACCTTCCCGTCGTCCCCAATGACCCAGCGATGGGTTTTTATTGATCCGTCGGAGGTGAAGGTTTTGGTGATGGTCAGACTGCCGTCAGAATTAGAGACAACGGAATATGTGAAGGTATCCGAAAAAACAGCCGCCATTGTTCCGCCATAGTTACCCTGGCATGTACTCGCTCCTGTGTTGTTACTATTATAGGTAAAGGTGCATATCTCGGTAGACCAGGTGCCGTCATTGTTATGATCTAAA
>JACREA010000219.1 GCA_016218465.1 Nitrosomonadales bacterium
CCGCAGCCGCGCAGGTCTTCGATGGTCTCGAACAGCGGGATTATGTTGATATGCAAGACCGGATTGACATGCAGCACAGGATTCTTGCCGCCTTCGAGCAGCCCTACCTGTTGCAACATCAGCGCGAGTTCCAGCATGTCGCTCACCGCATCGGTCTTGGAGATGATGTGGTTGGGCAGCGCGGCGCGGCCGAAGCGCTGATGGATTTGCGCGGCGGCCTGCATGATGCGCAACTCGCTTTGCGCGACCGGGGTGTATTGCTCCAGGTCGGCGATCAGCGGCTTGCCGGCTTGCAATGTTTCCAGCAACACTTCCCGGCGCGCGGCTTCGTCCAGGTCTTTGTAGTTGGCATTGCCGCTGCTGTGCGAAAACAATTCGCTGACGGTTTGCTCGTGAATCGCGCTGTGCTGGCGCATGTCCAGCGGTGCCAGATGGAAACCGAACACTTCCACGGCGCGGCGCAGGTAGGCGATGCGGCCGCGTGCCAGGTACACCGCGCCGTGCTTGAACAGCGAGTCGATCAGCACATCCAGATCAGCGATGAATTCCTGCGGGGTGGCATAGGGATGCACATCCCTGCTCACCGGCGGCAGATGCGAGATTTTGTGCCCGATCTGTTTGGCGGTGGCCGACAGGCGCGAATAAATCAGGATCAGCGCGCGGCGGTAAGGCTCGTCATTGCGGCTGGCGGCCTTGTCCGGCGAGGCATCGGAAAGCCTGCGCAATTCATCGCTGACCTCCACCAGACGATCGGTCAGGCTCAGGCGCGTGCCCAGCAGGTGCGTCTCGCTCAAGTAATGCTCGAACGCCAGCGATGAATGCTGCTGCACCGCGTCCGGCATCACATCGTGGGTGACATAAGGGTTGCCGTCGCGGTCGCCGCCGATCCAGCTGCCCACGCGCAACAGCGGCGGAATGCGGATGTCCTTGCCGAAGCGCGCTTCCAGACGCTTTTCCAGATTGGCGTAAATCTTCGGGATTTCAGTGAGAAAAGTGTAGCGGTAAAATTCCAGGCCATTCTTGATTTCGTCGCGCACGTTCAGCCTGGCGGTGCGCAACATGCGCGTCTGCCACAGGATCAGCACGAAGCGGTGCAACGCTTCTTCGTTGTCGGCCAGGTCATCCGGCGTCATGTCGGTGCGATCGCGCTCGGACAGCAGGCGCGAAATAATCAGATGGCAATCGAGGATGCTCTTGCGCTGCACTTCGGTGGGGTGCGCGGTCAGCACCGGCGAGATCAGCGCGCTGTCCAGAAATGCTTGCAGTGTTTCCTTGCCGATGTGTTTTTCTTCGATGCGCTCCAGCGCCAGCGGCAGGCTGCCGTCTTTCGGCGCGCTGCCCGCCTTGAGGTGGGCGCGATGGCGGCGGTTGTGGTGCAGGTCTTCGGCGATGTTGGACAGTTGCGAAAAGTAGCTGAAGGCGCGCACCACCACCAGCGTTTCGCCGGGCGACAGCGCGTCCAGCGTTTGTTCGAGTTGCTCGCGGTCGCGGTCGTCCTGCGTCCTGCGGAAACGCACCGCGGCGCGGCGCACGTTCTCGATCAACTGAAAGGATGCCTCGCCCTCCTGTTCGCGCAGCGTGTCGCCGAGGATGCGGCCCAGCAGGCGCACATCATCGCGCAGCGGCAAATCCTTGCTGGAAATATCGGCGGGCGCGGAAAATAAATTCATCACATTCATCTCGACAACGTCGGCGCGAAAGCGCGGCGCACCCTATGTTAGAATGCGCCGCGTATTGTCAAAAAATAATTTAGGAAATCCGATGAGTCAGAAATCCCCGACCGCACCTTCCCGTTTAGTGATCGCATCGCGTGAGAGCGCGCTGGCGATGTGGCAAGCCGAACATATCCGTGACAGGCTGCGCGCATTATATTCGCAAACCGAGGTCAGCATATTAGGCATGACCACGCAGGGCGACCAGATTCTCGACGTCACGTTGTCCAAGATCGGCGGCAAGGGGCTGTTTGTCAAAGAGCTGGAAACCGCGCTGGAAGACGGGCGTGCCGATCTCGCCGTGCATTCGCTGAAAGACGTGCCGATGAATTTGCCGGAAGGTTTTGTGCTGGCCGCCATAGGCGAACGCGAGGATCCGCACGATGCGTTCGTCTCGAACAAGCATGAGAATTTAGCCGCGTTGCCGGCGGGCAGCGTGGTGGGCACGTCCAGCCTGCGCCGCGAAAGCCAGTTGCGCGCGCGCTTTCCTCATCTCAACATCGAGCCGTTGCGCGGCAACGTGCAAACCCGTTTGCGCAAACTGGACGAAGGGCAATATGCCGCTATCATTCTCGCCGCAGCCGGGCTAAAACGGCTGGGACTGGGCAGTCGCATTCGCGCGTTGATCACCAGCGAGGACAGCCTGCCTGCCGTTGGGCAAGGCGCGCTTGGCATCGAATGCCGTGCTGACCGTGCCGATGTAATCGCCTTGCTGCAACCTCTGCATCATCCCGATACCGCCGCCTGTGTTCTGGCTGAACGCGCCATGAGCCGTGCCTTGGCGGGTAGCTGCCAGGTGCCGCTGGGTGGTTTTGCCGAGGTGCGGAACGGCAAGCTGCGAATGCGAGGCTTTGTCGCCAGCCCGGATGGCAAACGCATGGCACGCGCCGAGTTGACCGGTGACATCTCTGACCCGGGGGCGTTGGGCAATCAGGTTGCTGATGCGTTGCGCGCGCAGGGTGCGGAAGAAATTCTCGCGTCGCTGAATGTCTAAAATACCGTTAGCCGGGAATGTCTGAGAAACCGCTTGCGGGACTGAAAATTCTGGTCACCCGGCCGCGCGACCAGGCTAAGCCGCTGGCGCAGCAAATTCAGCAGGCGGGTGGCATCCCGCTGCTGTTTCCCTTGCTGGAAATTGCGCCGGTTCAGGATACAGGAACGTTGCACGATCATGTATCCCGTCTCGCACAATTCCATCTCGCTATCTTCATCAGCCCGAATGCGGTGAAATACGGCATGGCGGCAATACATGCTGCCGGCGCTCTTCCGCCAGCACTGAAAATTGCCACGATTGGGCAAGGCAGCGCAAAAGCGCTGCGTGAATTTGGCATCGCCAATGTTATCGCGCCGACCGAACGTTTCGACAGCGAAGGGCTGCTTGCCATGCCGGAATTGCATAATATTGCAGGATGGCGCGTGATGATATTTCGCGGCGATAGCGGGAGAGAGTTGCTGGGCGATACGCTCAAGTCACGCGGCGCGACGGTGGAATATGCCGCCTGTTACCAGCGCAGCAAACCGCACTGGGATGTTGAAACATTACTGAATGCCGCGCCGGATGCAATAACGGTAACGAGCAGCGAGGCTTTGGAATATTTGCGGCAGATGCTGGACGCTGCGCAAAACGATAATATATCCGGCATACCGCTATTTGTGCCGCATAAACGAATTGCCGAACTGGCCCATAAGCAAGGTTGGCAGAAGGTGCAATTAACAGATGCAGGTGATGAAGGTTTGCTTTCGGCATTGATAGCATGGAATACGGAAGACAGATGAAAGGTATTGAATGAGCGAGCAAACTCCACAACCAGGTAACATCGAGCCGGAACCCATCGAACTGGATAATGCGGCGCTGTCTGAACAACCACGCAGCGCACGAAATGCCGGGCTGGTAAATTTTTTGTCGCACATCAGCATTACGCAAATGACGCTGGTGGTACTGGCGGTTATTTTCTTGTGGCAATGGCAGGCCGGACACCGCGCCATTAACGACATTCAGCAGCAATTGGCAAATAAAATCGCCGAGATGAATGGTGGCAGCAAGGCCAATCAGATTTTGCTGGCACAAAGTCAGGAGCAAGTGCGTGAACTTGCTGCCAAAGTTGCGGCGCTCGAAACTCGTTATGCCGAAGCGCAGAATCAGCGTGCGGCGCTTGAGGCTCTGTATGCAGATATGTCGGCAAGCCGCGATGAATCCGCACTGGCGGATGTCGAACAAATGCTGCTGATCGCCGCACAGCAATTGCAATTGTCGTCCAACGTAAAAGTCGCGATGATCGCCATGCAGAGTGCCGATGCGCGTTTGCAGAGCATGAACCGGCCTGCCTTCAATACGCTGCGCAAAGCCATCAGCCAGGATATGGACAAGTTGCGCGCACTGCCAAACGTGGATATTTCCGGGGCCAGTTATCAACTTGATAATTTGATGGCCTCTGTTGATGAGTTGCCGTTGGCCTATCAGCAACGCGTAGCGACTGAAGTGATAGTGCAAACTGCTTCGCTAAAAGATGAAACGGCCATGCAAAAGCTGCTGCGCGAAATCGCGCAAGAGATGAAGCAGCTGGTGCGCATCGAAAACACCGGCAAAGCGGAGATTCCGCTGTTGCCGCCCAACCAGGAATTTTTTCTGCGCGAAAATCTTAAACTTCGTTTAATGTCGGCACACCTTGCACTGGTGTCGCGTGACGAGGAAAGTTTCAGGCAAGAACTGAAAACTGCGCAGCTCTGGATAGCACGCCATTTCGACGGCAAATCGAATGAGTGCGTGCGGATGCTGTCCGGGCTGAAAAAATTGGCGGCCACCAGCATCCATATCGAATTGCCTGACATCAGTCCGAGTTTGCAGGCTGTGCGCAACTATCGTTTGACGCACGAAAACGAGCCAAGAGCGAGCTTCGGTTCCCGGACTAGGCCGCGATGAAATATTTGTTCTGGATACTGTTGTTATTTGGCGCTGCGGTCGCTCTGGCCACAGCGTCGCACAATCCTGCTTACGTGTTGTTGGTATATCCGCCGTATCGTATCGAGCTATCGCTTACACTGTTTGTCGTTTTGTACATACTCACTTTTATTTCCGTCTATGGGTTGATACGGCTTACGCTCGCTGCGATACATCTGCCGTCGTATGTAAGGACGTATCGTTTGGAGCGCGCGCAAAGCAAAGCGCGCAAGTTGTTGGACGATGCGCTCATCGCTTTTTTTGAAGGACGCTATGCTGCGGCGGAAAAGGCTTCTGCGGATGCAATGGAATTGGGCGACACTTCCGCGCTGCACCCAATCATCGCGGCGCGCGCGGCACACGAATTACGCGAGTTTGATAAACGCGACGCCTATCTCGCCGATGCCAAAAGCAAAACCGTGGGCGAAAATACGATGCGACTGATTGCGAAGACCGAGTTTCAGCTCAGCCAGAAGCAACCCCAATCGGCGCTTAACTCGCTGAAGGAGTTGAGCGACTCGGGCATACGCAGACATGCCGGCTCGCTTGGTTTGGAACTCAAGGCTCAACAGCAGGCGCGCAACTGGGACGCGGTGCTGGAAGTGGTAACACAATTGGAGAAACGCAGCGCAATCGACAAGGTGGTCAGCGAACAACTACGCCAACAAGCCTGGCTGGAAAAGTTGCGCGGACAGACACAGGACATTGCCTCCTTGCACGCGCTGTGGAAATCCATCCCGCGAGAATTCAAATATCGCGGGAAAATCGCAGCGGCTGCCGCCCAGGCGTTCTGCAAGCTGGGCGAGAGCCAAGGTGCTCAGCAACTGCTTACCGAAAGCCTTAATACGCAGTGGGACAGCGAGCTGGCCGCATTGTTTGGCGACTGCCCTTCCGGTGATGTGGTGGCGCAGATCGATCAGGCCGAGCGCTGGCTGAAAGAACATAACGACGATGCCGGGCTATTGCTTGCGCTCGGAAAGTTATGCCTGCATCAGAAACTGTGGGGCAAAGCCCAGAATTACCTGGATGCCAGCTTAAGCCTGGAACCCAGCTATTCAGCCTATACAGCATTGGGCCAACTTGCCGAAAAGATGGGCAAGCACGAACAAGCGCTTGACCACTTTCAGAAGGCCATGCAGTATCACCAAAAATAACGGGTATTGGCAAAAGCGACTGCATCATGTTCACCATTTCGGGAACATGATGCAATACGCAAACTGCTGCTCTTGTTAATCATCCCAATCTGGATAATTTGGAATTGACACGGTGTCATTATCAAATATACCCTTATCGGCTTGTGTGTGGCACTTGTTGCAGTTGCTCAGCGATTTCACGTCTTTGTTGCCCTTGACCATTTTCTCCGGGATATCTTTGTGCTTGCGCATGATATAACGCACCTCAGTGATACGCAGCGGAGCCTCACCCACCGCCGTGGCTAGTGCGATCTTGCGCGAACGCTTGTAGAAGGATTTATCCGCTGCATTTTCCACCGCGTAATCATGAATTGCTTGCAGCGTGTCATTATCAAATTCGGCATTGTCGCCAAAGTGATTCTTCAACGCGCCAGCATTCAACAATTTCTCCCATGATCTTTCCGGCAGTAATCCCGGCTGATAGGCAAAATGGCATTCACCGCATTCCTTCAGATACCGTTTGTCGGTGACCGGTTTCACCTCTTTAGTACGCTGAAAATTAATCAACCATCTTCCAAAGTTCTCTTCTGCCCGGGCATAAGCACTATTCATTAGCAGCGCGACAACCAGCGCACCGGCTTTAAGTATTTTTGACATTATTTCGCTCCGTTACCAAGTCAATTTAATAGCGACACCCATGGCGACACCGCCCGCCATCCCCACCCCTGCGTGTCCGCCGCCAGGCGCTTTGGACACAGCATAGAGCATGGCCAGCGCACCCGCAGTGCCAAGTAACGCGTGCATATTATCTGGGTCAGTCCAGCCGTCTTCCACATGAAAGTCATCCCAGTGGGCCAGCAATCCAGTCGTCACTGTAGCCGCTGCCAGCGTGGCCGCTGCCCGCCCAAGCCTTGCGTGGTTGCTTGATTTTTGTGCATCGAGTTCCGCCTGTGTCGGCGCTCTTCCTTCGACTTCAGGTGGTTTCGGGGCGAGCGCTGTTGCAACGACCAGCGCCAGCGTGCCCAACCCCAGATACTTGTGGGCATTGCTGCCAGAAAACATCGGCGGCTCAAATTCTGCCGCCTGTGTTACCGGGGTTGCGCTCGCCTGCTTTTGGACGGCATCCGCATCATTCAACGCCAACATATAGGATTTTGAACCATTGGTATAGGAGCCGGCTAAAGACGGTATTGCGATATCCTGCATGGCGCCATCCGCATAAGCCATCCCCGGTAAAGCCGCCAAGCAGGCGATGGTGGCCATATTTCTAAACCCGATATTGCACTTCATTCATTACTCCTTTAGCTAATTACTGTTCCATATAATTCAAAATGTTGAGCTTCAGTGCCCGCCTTCACCCGGCCGTCTTCCGTAAATACACGAACCAGAATGCAACCGTGACGACCAGCATCATGACACCCAGCCAATTATAGTTTTGTCGTATGCCCTCATTAATTTCGGCGGATTTATAACCGGTGATCATGGAACGCACCAGGTTTTCACGATGCAGTACGCTGCTCACCACCACTCCGATAATATGTAGCAATATCACCGCAAGCATGACTTTGGTTGCAGCCCCATGCATATTAACCACTGCTTCGCTGGCATTATCCTGAAGCGCCATCACGCCCGTCACACATATAAATAAGCCGATCGACAAAAGCAACCAGACCGCTACACTTCCTGCCGGGTTGTGCCCAAGATAATGTTTAGGCTTAGCCTTGAACAA
>JACREA010000028.1 GCA_016218465.1 Nitrosomonadales bacterium
ATCACTTTTTACAAAACATATTTACCACAACAACGATTGGTAAATTTTTTCCATATTCCTCTGCAATCCGGATCCAATAAAATTTTGACACTGATGAGACGGGGATACACGCGCGAAGAGTTGCTTGCGCGCACCTTCCAGGATATTACCCACCCGGATGATCTTGATACCGATCTTGGCTACGTGCGCAAAATGCTGGCCGGAGAGTTACCAACCTACTCATTGGAGAAGAGGTACATTCGCAAGAGCGGTGAAATCGTGTGGATCAATCTCTCGGTGGCGCTGGTGTGGCGTGACAATGGTAACCCGGATTACCTCATTTCCGTAATCGTGGACATCACCGGGCGCAAGCGGATGGAGGCGGAGCTGCTTCAGCTCAACGACGAGCTGGAAGAAAAAGTGGCGGCGCGCACCGCCGATCTGGAACAGGCCCGGCTTGAGGCAGACCATGCCAACCACGCCAAGTCGGACTTTCTCTCCGCCATGAGCCACGAGATCCGCACGCCGATGAACGGCGTAGTCGGCATGCTCGACGTGTTGCAGCAGAGCAGCCTGAACAGCGCGCAGATAGAGACGGTCAACATCATCCACGACTCGGCATATGCACTGCTGTCCATCGTCGACGACATCCTCGACTTCTCCAAGATCGAGGCCGGCAAGCTCCAGATCGACTCTGTGCCGATGGGCGTCGCCGGGGTGGTGGAAGGAGTATGCGAAACCCTGCTTCACCTGGCCGCAGAGAAAGGCGTGGAACTGACGCTGTTCACCGATCCCGGCATTCCCGCACAAACTCTGGGCGATGCGGGACGGTTGCGCCAGATACTGGTCAACCTGGCGAACAACGCCATCAAGTTCTCCGGCGGACAGCAGCGGCAGGGCAAGGTATCGGTGCGCGCCGTGCTGGTCGAAGATAGATCACATCCCATAACCGTTCGTCCTGAGCCTGTCGAAGGAACAAGCGGCGCTCAGGACAGGATTGTCGAAGGGTTGGGTGGTTCGACAGGCTCACCACGAACGGATGGGGGAGGTTTGGAACAGGCAACACTGGAGTTCCGTGTCACCGACAACGGCATCGGCATTGATGAAGCAACCAAAGCGCGGCTGTTCACCGCCTTTACCCAGGCCGACGCCACCACCACCCGGACTTACGGCGGCACCGGGCTGGGGCTGGCCATCTCGCGCCAGCTGGCCAATATCATGGGCGGCGAGATCACGGTGCAAAGCGAACCGGGCAAAGGCTCGGTGTTCAGCTTGCGCCTGCCTTTCAAACTGCTGCCGGAACAACCTGCTGCCCATGTGGCGCCGACCTTGGTCGCAGGGCTGTCCTGTCTGGTGGTAGGCGATGCAGAGAGTCTGGCCGATGATCTTGCCGCCTATCTTGCGCACGCGGGTGCTCTGGTCGAGCGGAGTGCTGATATCGGGCACGCCACGGAATGGATCGCCGGTTGTCCGCCCGGCTTGTGTATCGTGGTCATCGACACCGCAGGCGGCGAACCGCCGCTGGATGACCTGCGCACTGCGGTTTCCCCGATGCCCTCTCCTCAATCCTCTGATGGAACTACTAGCCATTCGACTAGGCTGCCAAAAGACAGCAGCCAAGTCGCTGGTTATCCCGCAAGCGGGCGAGGAAGCGAACGAGAAAAGCAATTGTTAATTCCTGCGGTCGTCATCGGGCGCGGAAAGCGCCGGGTGCTGCGTCTGGATGATGCCGGCATGGTGTTGGTTGACGGCAATGCGCTTACCCGCAGGGCTCTGCTGAAGGCGGTGGCCATTGCCGCCGGGCGGGCGGATGAGTATGGCCGGGAAGGCCTGCCCGGCGGAGCCGGAGCGGCACTCGCGCCGCTGTCCCGCGAGGAAGCGCACCGGCGTGGCAGCCTGATCCTGGTCGCCGAAGACAACGAGATCAACCAGAAAGTCATCCTGCAACAGCTCGCGCTGCTGGGGCAAACTGCCGACCTCGCCGGCAATGGCCGTGAGGCGCTGGAGCGCTGGCAGGGCGGCGGTTACGCCATCCTGTTAACCGATTTGCACATGCCGGAGATGGACGGCTACGAGCTGACCGCAACCATCCGCGCCGCTGAAAAAGAAACCGGCAAGCCCCGCATACCGGTCATCGCCTTCACCGCCAATGCGCTCAAGGGCGAGGCCGAACACTGTTTTGCCATCGGCATGGACGATTACCTGACCAAGCCGGTGCAACTGGTCAACCTGAAAGCGATGCTGGAGAAGTGGCTGCCGGTTGCCGCCGCCGGTGACACGCCGGGTATTTCCGTGCCACCCGCACTGCCAGCTCATGACGGGCATAGCATAACTGAGCGTTTTGTTAACACGCTGGAGAAGAAAGCATCGCCGCGCTCCGCAGAGGAACTCGCGCAAGAACTCCAGATACAGCAGATCGAACTGAAGATACAGAACGAGGAATTGCAGCGGGCGCTGGTTGCCCTGGAAGAATCCCGCGACCGATATATGGATCTGTACGAATTCTCCACGACCGGCTATCTCACCCTTACCGGCAGCGGCATAATCGCCGGGGCGAACCTCACCTGCGACAAGCTGCTCGGGGTAGAGCGCACGAAACTGCTGCAACGCCGCTTCGACCATTTTGTCGTGCCGGAAGATCGCGACCGATGGCATCGTCTATTCATCAATGCGATGAAAGATGCAGGCACGGCGGTTAATCTGGCGCTTCAGCGTGGCGACGGCTCCCGCTTCAATGCCCATCTCGATTGCCGGCGCAATGAAACCGGCCAAACAAAACCGGCGCTGCTCGTCACGATCACCGATCTCTCTGAACGCGAGCCGGACGAGGCGGCGCCAGCCAGAACTACATCAACCGGAATGATTGATGCAAACACCGAAGGGCTCAGGGAGAACGGACGTCAAACTTCAGCAACTGCCCCGGTTGACGTGAACGTGCTCAAGAAACTGGTAGGCGATGACGAGGCGATGATCCGCGAGCTCCTGCACGAATTCCGCCTCAGCTCGTCCGGGATAGCAGCAGAGTTGCGCGCCGCCTGTGCGGCGGGGCAGGCAACGGCTGCCGGAGCGCTGGCGCACAAGCTCAAGTCTCCGGCGCGCTCGGTGGGTGCGCTGGCACTGGGCGAGCTATGCGAAAAAATGGAGAAGGCGGGCAAGGCGGGTGACACGGCAACACTGACGATGTTGTTAGCCGGGTTCGAGCTGGAGCTGGCGGGCGTTGAACGTTTTCTTGAGGGGCGTTTATCATGAACCGGCACGCAATCAGGATTCTGATCCTCGATGACGAGCCTTTCATGCTTAAGCTGCTCGCCCGCATGCTGGCCAATCTTGGTTACGCCTCGGTTTCCACCTGCGACAACGGGCGCGCTGCGCTGGAGTTGATCGATAGCCCAGACGACTCTCCCAATCTGATCCTGCTCGATCTCAATATGCCGGAAATGGACGGGCTTGAATTCGTGCGCCATCTGGTCGACCGGCACTACAACGGTAGCCTGATTCTGGTCAGCGGCGAGGACGAACGTATGCAGGAGGCCGCCGAAAAACTGGCAAGCGCGTATAAGGTTACCGTGCTGGGGCATCTGCATAAACCCGCCTCGCCGGAAGTATTGGCGAAGATGATCGGAAAATGGACAACGCCATCGCAAAACAAGCCTCGTGCGGAGAAGAAAGTTTACGCTGAAGACGAAGTGCGCGCGGCAATCGCGAACGGCGAACTGATCAATTACTACCAACCCAAGGTGAGGACGGCTACCGGCCAGGTGATGGGAGTGGAAGCGCTGGTGCGCTGGCGTCACCCCCGGAATGGCATGGTATTCCCCGATCAGTTCATCGGCGTGGCGGAAGCGAACGGCTTGATCGACGACTTGACCCGGGTGGTGCTGGCCAATGCGCTGGATCAGTCCAGGCTCTGGCAGGAGGCGGGATTGATGTTGCAGGTGGCCGTCAACCTGTCGATGGATAACCTGATCTCGCTCGATTTTGCGGATATGGTTGCCGCTCTTGCGGCAAAGGCAGGTGTGCCGCCGCAGACAATGGAGCTGGAAGTGACGGAATCTCGCTTAATGGAAGACTTGCGTATCCCGCTTGAGATTTTGACCCGGCTGCGCCTGAAACGCTTCCGGCTGTCGATCGACGATTTTGGCACCGGCAATTCTTCGCTGGTGCAGTTGCGCGACCTCCCCTTCGATGAACTTAAAATCGATCAGAGCTTCGTGCGTGGCGCCCATAGCAACGAAAAACTTCAGGCGATATTCGATTCCAGCCTCGGCTTGGCAAAACAACTGGGAATGGAGGTTGTGGCTGAAGGGGTGGAAGACCGGGCTGATTGGGATTTCGTGCGCAATAGAGGATGCGCTATCGCACAAGGCTATTTTATCGCCAAGCCGATGCCCGCCGCCGACCTGCCCGCATGGATACAGTCATGGGAAAAGGATTTTCTTGCCTCTCTTCCGCTTCAAAATATATAGCCGGGATTGATTCGTGCGTGGTTATGGAAAGTTAACGGAGCCGGGCCGTTGAACAACACTGCGAACTGATACTTCCGATGAACCACAGAACACACCGTGAACAACCATGAATCCATACTGGCAAAGCTTCCTCGTTCAACACGGCGCAACCATCGAAGCGGGTGTAGTGCAGCGCTTTGGAAATATTTCCGCTGAGCTGATCTCAACCCGGCAAGGCACGGTGCTTTGCGACCTTGGCCAGTTCGGCACGCTGCGCGTGTCCGGCGAGGATGCGCAGTCTTTCCTGCAAAACCTGTTGAGCAACGACATCCGCGATGTCAGCAACGCGCGCGCGCAACTCAGCAGTTTTAATACCGCAAAGGGAAGGATGCTGGCGACCCTGCTGATTTGGCGGGAGGGCAACGACTATCTCCTGCAACTGCCGCGCGTGTTGAGCGAGCCGATGCGCAAAAAGCTGGGCATGTATGTGTTGCGCGCCAAGGTGAAGATCGCTGATGCCGGCGACGAAACCGTTTCACTCGGGCTTTCAGGCGCGAACGCCCAGGAAATTTTGACCGTGCAATTTGGTGAGATGCCGTTGGAACGTCTGGCTATAACTCACCCTTCGACAAGCTCAGGGCGAACGGAAAAATTTATTGGCAGCATAATCAAAATCGGCGACACGCGCTTCCAGGTCAACACCGGCGCACAACAGGCGCAATCCCTGTGGAATGCGCTCAGCAAACACGCGCAGCCCGCCGGCAGCGTATGCTGGGACTGGCTGAACATACGTTCCGGCATCCCGGTCATCCTGCCGCAGACGCAGGAGCAGTTCGTCGCGCAGATGGTGAATTACGACGGGATCGGCGGCGTGAGCTTCAAGAAGGGCTGCTATCCAGGGCAGGAAATCGTGGCTCGCATGCAGTATCTCGGCCATCTTAAACGGCGCATGTACCTGGCCCATCTCGACAGTAATGACATTCCGCAAGCGGGCGATGAGCTATTCAGTATGGCCATGGAAGGTCAGGCCAGCGGTATGATCGTCAACGCTTCTCCCGCGCCGGGTGGCGGCTGCGACGTGCTGGCGGTGGTGCAGATCGCCAGCCGCGAGGCGCAGACCATACACTGGAAATCATTGCATGGCGCGGCGCTGCAGATTCTGCCAACACCCTGCTTGCCCCCGGATGCCTGAACGTGAGCAATTCAAAATCACCGCTGATCCATATTCGCCTGATAGTGCTGGCTGTGGCGCAGCTCAGGCTCTCCTGAGTTTATCGAAGGGTTCAACACGAACGGCTTCATACTTTATTCGCGCAGAATTATTTGGCCGGTTTCGAGCGAAGCCCCTTGAGAGATTCCTGCGCGGCATCGTTACCTTGCGCAGCAGCCTTCTGCCACCACTCCTCCGCTTTGGCCGCGTTCCTGGGCACGCCTTCACCTTTGTCGTACATCACGCCGAGGTTGTATTGCGCAAAGACATTCCCCTGTTCAGCGGCCTTCTGGTACCACTCCGCCGCCTTGGCGTCATCTTTGTCCACGCCGTCTCCGTTGTAATACATCCGTGCGAGGAATAATTGATCTTTTGGATTACCGGACTCGGCTTTCCGTTTCACGTCGGCAAACTTGGCTTCCGGGGATCGCGGTCCCGCGCCGAACTGGCTATTCAGGCTTGTATTTTGTGCGGGATGCGCATCAGTTCTAGTCTTGCTGTCAGATGCCTTTTCACCGCAACCGGCGATTGTTGCCAGCATCATTATCCAGATAATTCTACGCATTGCGGTACTCCGGTAAATTGGCATACATGAATGAGCGGTATGCTGAAACGGTTATCAAAATTCTTTTCATGATTTCTGGATTCCTTGTTCCGGTTTTGTAGTAATGCAATGTAGAAATAATTCGCACTGCTGTCTGTGATAATAATCACACAACCAGCCCTGATTCTGGAAGGGCTATATTTGGTCACACCCGCAACAGCCTGAAAATCTGCGTAATCTGCGGATTAACTGAGATTTTCAGGATTATGGAGTTTATCCTGCCAGTGGACGCGGTCGTGAGATTGCAAAGCCCTGTGCAAAATCAATGCCGATTTCTTTTAGCGTTTTGATGGTTTCTTCGCTCTCCACCAGCTCCGCGATAGTTTTCACGCCGATCTTTTTTGCCACCCGGTTTATCGCCGTTATCCTGGCGAGAGCCACAGGGTCGCGAAGAATATCGAAAATAATGCTGCCGTCAATTTTAAAAAACTCTACCCGGAAGCCACGGATCAGGTCGAATAAAATCTTGTCGCGTCCGAAGCCGCTGATCGCAAGACGGCAACCGTGATGTTCAATCTGCCGCGCAAATTCGGCAACAACAGGGGCTCTCAAGGCGAGTTCCGAGTTCGGAATTTCGAAACAAAGGACTGCACCGGGCAAGCCGTGCTCCTGTAGAGTCAATTGCAGGAATTCCGGGAAGCCGGGGTCGCCAATTGTCGCGCCCGACACGTTGATAAAATACATCGAGCTGTTCCGTTTTTCATCCTTCGAATATTGACGGGAAGCCCATTCCGTAACGTGTTGCACAACCCACCGGTCCAGGTTCGGCATCAGGCCATATTTATCGGCAAGCGGAAAAAATGCACCCGGCGGAATCAATTTTTCCTCTTCTTCAATTAACCGGACCAGAATTTCATAGTGCTCTGCTTCACCGGCATCAACTGTAATGGGAGTAATCAGTTGGCAGAACAAACGAAACGCGCCATTCTCGATTGCAGCCTTGATCCGGCTTATATTCTTCTCTCCGATAACCTGTTCGGTGACCAAGTTGACATACATATCCTGGCTGGCCTTCCCATCATGAGCGGAGACATGCATATCGGCGCCGCTGGCGGCATGGGCTACCCCTTTGGGCTCGGGCTGGGCTGGCACATGCACATCGCCGGGTGCGGTGATGTCATTAATCAACATATGGAATCCGGCAACCTTGCCATCCTCGCCAAACTGGGGGATGTGTTCGACGGACAACCGGTAGACCGCGCCATCCGGCATTGTCTGCGTCCGGTCATAATGCACGGGATGCCCGTCCAGAGACTGGCGGACTGCGGTCGCAGTTTCCTGGTAGACCTTGGCGCCCAACACTTCGCGCATGTGCCGCCCATTTATCTGTTCTGGACGCAGGCGCAGCCATTTCATGAACGCCCGGTTGTGATATTGGCACTTCCCCTCGACATCTATGAACGCAACCATGGTCGGCAATGCCTCGTCGATCAAATGCAACCTCGGTTTGCCGGCGGCAATTGCCGCTTCGGCTCTTTTGCGAAGTTGCGTTTCGCGGTCGAGCTTGTCCTTTACAGACGCCAACTGCGCCGTGCGGCGCATGGTAACCCACTCGGCGCGCGACACGCGGGTTGCCTCCGCAAGTATCGCCGCCACAAGAATCCCGGCCAGGAACATAATCCATTGCGGGCCAAGCTCGGTAAAATACATCGTAAAAACGAGCACCGCAGCGGTGGCAATGACAGCCATGGCAGAAATGAATGGCCGAACGGCACGAATTAAATTGCGGACTTGCATTTCCTTCCTCTCTATCCAGCGTATTGCCCTACGCGCAACGAGCCATAGGCCGGGTTAGCATAGCGTAATCCGGCACCCGCCGCATCCACTTCATGTCCGGAATGCGCAGGCCGATGCGCCGCGCGGCTAATTGCGCCAACTCATCAAGCAGCGCTGTGTCGTTCATGGTAGTTGGCGGAGATTATATGTTTTCAATGTGCCCCACCCCAATCTTCCCCCTCCCCATCCCTCCCCCGCGCTGCGCGCAAGGGAGGGGGCTAATTCTGTTTTGCGATAGAAGCGGGATTAATGTGGGTGCGTTTACGCACCCTGCAAGATTATTGTTGTTTGAAACGAAAATTGGAATAACTCCTTCCCCCGCTTGCGGGGGAAGGTTGGGATGGGGGCTGGCAAGAGTTGGAATGGGGGTGCTCGATACAATGGATTTGTGATAAACCGGCAGTAGAGTTACTTGGTGAAAACAAATCCCTTCTCCCTGACAACGCGCAGACAGGCGTCCACCGCCACGGGGTCGAGCTGGGCGCCGCGCACCCGTGTTATTTCGCCAAGCGCCGCATCCATGCCAAAACCGGGGCGGTAAGGGCGGTTGGACGACATCGCCTCCACCACGTCGGCCACCGCCAGAATGCGCGCCTCCAGCACGATCTGTTCGCCCTTGAGTCCCTGCGGATAGCCGGAGCCGTCCAGGCGTTCGTGGTGCTGGTACACCATGTCGGCCACCGGCCACGGAAAGGCAATCTCCTTCACGATCTGGTAGCCGGCTTCGGCATGGGTCTTGATCAGGCCGAACTCGATGCCGGTGAGGCGTCCAGGCTTGCCCAGGATTTCCGCCGGCACCGAGATTTTGCCGAGGTCGTGGATCAGCCCGCCGAAATGGATGCCTTCGATCACCTCGCGGGCAAGCCCCATCTCCTCTCCGATGGCCGCCGCCAGCTGCGCCACGCGGCGCTGGTGGCCGGCAGTGTAAGGATCGCGCTGTTCCAGCGTGGCGGCAATGGCGCCGATGGCGCCCTCCAGCGAGTCCTTGAGAAGGATACCAGCTTCCAGCTTCTTCTGTTCAGCCTGCTTGCGCCCGGTCACGTCGTCATAGACCGCGACGATCTCGCCCGAATCAAGCCGGTAAATGTAGTTCTCGCGCCAGCCTGAAATGCGCTCGTCCTGGTAGAAAGCGAGGGGAAAATGCTCCGCCTCGCCGCTGCGGCACACGCGCCGGAGCACTTCCAGCAGGCCGAAGGCGCGCACGCCGGGGAAGGCACCCTCTATGCTCCGGTCTAATACTTCCTCGCGCTTCACGCGCTCGATGCGCTCCAGCGCGCGGTTGACCGACTTGAAGGTAAATACTTCGCATGCCGCGTCGGGCTGATAGACCGCCACGGCGCTGCTCATGTTCTCGAACAGGTGATGGAAGCGTTCCTCGCTCGTGTGCAGTATATCTGCGGCCCGCTTGCGCTCGGTGATGTCGTGGATGATCCCGATGGCATGCCAGCGGCCTTTCAGCTTGACCGCCGAAATGGAGAGCTCGATGGGGAATTCGCTGCCGTCCTTGCGCAGCGCCGCAATCTCGGTGACCTTGCCGATCACCGGGCCTTTCCCGGTCTCCTGAAAATGGGCGAAGCCGCGTTCCGCATCATCGCGGTAACGGTGCGGCGGGAGCAACTGGTGCATCAGTTGCCCCACCGCCTCCTCTTCGCTGTACCCGAACATCCTTTGCGCGGCGAGATTCCAGTCGGTAATCCGGCCTTCTCCGCCAACGATGACGATCGCATTCGGCGCGGTGGCGAGGGTTTGCCGGAAGCGCTGTTCGCTCTCGTGTATTTTCCGGAACACCAGGAAATAGAGTGCGGGGGAAATGGTTACGGTAAGCGTGATGGCATCTATGACATTCCAGGCCGTATCCGAAAGCTTAAACCGCACCTCAAGGAACCCATGGAGTAATGTCATGAACAGCAGCTCAACTATCAGCGCAACCATGCCCACCACGATCACCACCCCCAGAGGGGTGTTCAAAAACGCCAACAACTTTTTCATATCGCGCTCCCCCATTTCAGTCGTTCACCGGTGGAGGGAATCAGATATGCAAACCATGTCCAGAGCTTCGCCGGAGGGCATGTCCTGGGTGCAACCGGAGGGGATGCTAAAAGGCTGCAGCAAGGCGCGCACACGGCGTTTGCGGGGGGGGGGGGGGGGATGCAAACAAAAGCCCTTCCGGGAAGGTTGTAGTGGGTTGCAAGGTGGTTCTGGTTCATGATTTCCTCCCGCTGTTTACTGCATTCCGCATTCATCATTCCGCATTCCGCTTGGCGACGCGCAAACATGCATCCACCACG
>JACREA010000005.1 GCA_016218465.1 Nitrosomonadales bacterium
AAATGGTTGTACTTGCGGCTTGACTACGCCTGCTTCGATGCGCGAAAAATCGAGTAGTGTATTGAGCATCTCCCCGGAAGCGTCCAAAGCGGTGCGCGCGCTGGAGAGCAGAACGCGCTGGTACGGGGTAAGTTCAGTGCGTGACAGCACACCCAGAAACAAGCCTTGCGCGTGAATCGGCTGGCGCAAATCATGGCTGGCAGCAGCAAGAAATCTGGACTTGGCGATATTGGCATGCTCAGCTTTGTGTTGTGCTACCTCAGCGAGCTGCTTGGCTTGTATCACTTGGGAAGTGCGTTCTTCGACCAGATGCTGCAGGTTGGCGCTTTCTTCTTGCAGTTTTGCCGCCATTTCGTTTATGCCGTGCGCCAGAATATCCAGTTCGTCAATGCGGCTGGACTCCGCTACGCGAGTTTCAAGGCCGCCTTGCCCGATTTTCTGTACGGCATTACTCAACAAGCTGACTGGATCAGTGATATGGCGGCTGGTTAGATGAACGAGATATAGGATCAATACCAAAAATATCGCAGTTGCCGAAATCGTGTACCAAAGCAACTCCGACTTGAGCATTTCTGTGCGTGCCCTGCTCATTTCTATAATAACCGTTCCCGCCGCTTGAACAGGAAGCACGGTTATGTATTCATCCAGTAACACATTTTCCGGAACGATTTGCTGGTATATCAACAGGCTTTCGCCGATGTTCTGGATTGTGGGTGGTGAATTGCCATGCTCGCCGGTTTGGCCCGGTTCGATTGATGGCGCCAATTTTATATTGGCGAGCACATTTCTCGCTGTACCGGAAAATTCACCTTCCTCGATCAAGTTTTGTGATGCCGCATTCAGAATCATTAATCCGCGCACATCTGGCTGTTGGAGGGCAGCGTTCGCAATTTTTCTCATGAACAATTGATTATTGGAGATCACGCCGTATTCGCTGCTGGACGCCAGCTGGCGGGAAATGAATTGGCCGCGCTCTATCAGTTCATGATCCAGATTGGAAAAACGATCGAGCAGGAAAAACGATTCCAGGCTGATCGCCAAAACGATTAATGGAAAGAGTGTAATCCATGAAAAATATTGGCGAATGCTATAACGCTTCATGGGGCTTCATTCTTCGCGCTATTCATTTGGGAATCTCTTGAATCCAAGTTTTTCGGGCATCGCCAAAAGTCATGAAGCGGAATCAGCAGAATAGCAAGGCTCGGATAATTGCAAATTCCGGGCAACAGACAGAATCGTCAAAACAATTTGACAGGACATTGGCGATTATTCGCAAGTATCAAATGTGCTGCCTGATAAAGGATCCATCATGCTGTTCGCTTATCTCAGCCAATCAAGCCACGGCTACGCGCCGCAACTATCGCCTGCGAGCGGCTCGATACCTGCAGAAAACCCAGAACAGCCTGCACATGCACACGTACGGTATTTTCCGTGAGCATCAGCCGCCGCGCGATCAGTTTGTTCGACATGCCCTGGCACAGCAGATCAAGCACCTCGCACTGGCGCGGTGTCAGGCGCGGCAGTGTGGTTTCGCTTTCTGACAGTGGCGCAGTGAATTTTCCGCGCAAAATAAGGTTTATTGCCGCAACGATTTTGTCTGCAGCATCGCCCTTTGATATGAAGCCCGATGCGCCCCGCTCAAAGGCCAAGTCTACGATTTCCGGGTCATTCTGTGAAGATAGCATCAGTACAGGAACCAGCGGCCATTTTTTCCTTAACAGCGTGATCCCTTCCACACCGTTCAGGCCTGGCAACCTGTTGTCCAGCACTATTGCATCGAGACTGTCCGTTATTCCGCACATCGCATCGTCTATCGAGCCGGCCTCAAAAATCCCCGCGTCCGGCATGTTTGCGGTTATTGCCGCGCGCAGCCCGGAACGGTACAAGCCATGGTCGTCAATTATCAGAATATGCATGGTTTTCACAGAGTACATTAAATACGTTTGGCGTTGGCTACGCAAGCATTTGCGCCCATATAGTCCGAATGGGTTATAAGAGTTGGCCTCATCCCGAACCACAGCAATATCTGCGGTAGCGTGTTTAAATGGCAAGATGCGGCTGGGATACGCAGCTACTCATTTTCTCCAAATAGTTCTGTCCATAACTGATGGCTTGCATGTGTATCGACTTCTCCGGGCGGTACACGGCATGGAGACTGGCTGTTGAGGCGCATTCGATGTTGCGTTTGGCGCAGCGTGCGATAAAGCTTGCAGGTCTGTCCGGCAATTTCGACGGGGATAATGCCAAGTTCACCCGCCAGTTTCAGCAATGCCAGGTTGCCGATGTTGGCAGCCAATTGCGGGTGTTGATGCGCATAAGCCAGCACGATGAATTGCACGATGAATTCGATGTCCACCATGCCGCCCCGGCCGTGCTTGATATCGAAAAGCCCGCTGTCATTGGGGTGTCCATCCAGCATCTTCTGGCGCATTGCGAGGATTTCCTTTCGCAATGTTGCCAGGTCGCGCGGCTGGCAAAGCACCTCCAGGCGGATTTTTTCGAATTCTGTGCCGATTTGCGCATCGCCGGCACTGAAGCGGGCGCGTGTCAGAGCCTGATGCTCCCATACCCAGGCGTGTTGCTGCTGGTATTCGGAAAATGCCGCAACCGAGCTTACCAGCAAGCCACTCGCGCCATTCGGGCGCAGGCGCAGATCGGTTTCATATAAACGCCCCGATGAGGTATAGCTGCTGAGGAGGGAGTTGATGCGCTGCCCCAGCCGCGAGTAGATTTCCTGTGCATCGGGATGATCGTCGTCAAAAAGAAAAATCAAATCCAGATCAGAAGCGTAGCCGAGTTCTTTGCCCCCGAGCTTGCCATAAGCGATGATGGCAAATTTTGCGTCATCGCGATGCCGTTTGCGCGAGGTCGCCCAACTGAGCGTCAGCACATGCCGCAGCAGCAAATCGGCCAGGTCGCTCAAGTGGTCGCTGAGTTTTTCCAGCGGCAACAAACCCTGCAGGTCCATTGCCAGCAAGCGAAATGTTTGCTCCTGTTTGGCATGGTGCAACACATCCAGTTGCCGTTCGGTGTCACCTGCACAGTCATTGAGACGGCTGTGCAGATCGCGGTCGATCTGTTGCCACTGCGGTGGCTGGTATATCTCGCGTGTATCCAGCAACTCGTCGAGCAACGCCGGGTGTTGCGTCAGGTATTCGCTCGCCCAACTGCTGGCGGAGACCACTTTGGCCAACCGCTGCAAAGCCAGCGGATACTCGGCCAGAAAAGCGAGGTAGGCGGCGCGGCGGCTGATGGCTTCGAGTATGGCGAGCAATCTGGACAGTGTTGCATCCGGGTCGGCGTGTTGTGCGCTTAAAGTGATAAATTGCGGAATCAGCTTGTCCAGACGCTGCCGGCTGAGTTCCGGCAATTGCAGGTAGCGACTGCTTATGCGCAATTGCATCAGGCATTGTGCGCTGTCTGGCGCGGCGCGGTAGCCCAGTTTTTCGAGAGGAGGAATCAATTCTTCGACGGTAATATCTTCACGCCAAAGTTGCGTGTCGTTCGGGTGCCCGGCCAAATGTTCTTCGGCTGGTTCATCCCGCTGCTCGCCAAATATTTGCTCGAATTGCTGGCTGACCAAGGCGCGATGACGGTCAAGTTCTTTCAGCAGCGCGGCATAATCCGGAAAATTCATGGCTTGCGCGATGATTTGCTGGTCTTCCGGCTTTTCGGGTAACTCCTGAGTTTGCTGGTCATCCAGATATTGGAGGCGATGCTCCAGATTGCGCAAAAACACGTAAGCCGCATCAAGACTGGCAACCGCGATGGCGGGCAGTTGCCCGTTAGCCGCTAGTTGATGCAACACCTGCTGGGTGGGGCGGATGCGCAAAGCGGCATCGCGTCCTCCGCGTATCAGCTGGAATACCTGCGCGGTGAATTCGATTTCGCGTATTCAACCCGGGCCCAGTTTGATGTTGTTGATCCGGTCGCGGCGCTGCACTTCCTGGCGAATTTGCGAGTGCAGCTTGCGCATCGAATCGATTGCGCCGAAGTCGAGGTATTTGCGGAACACGAACGGCTGCACAAGCCGCATCAGTTCGTTAACGTAAGCTTCGCGCAGCAATTCGTTTGCCCCTTCGCCCCAGAATTGAAGATTGCTTTTCACGTTTGTCCTTTCTCCCGCTTGCGGGAGAGAGTTAGAGAGAGGGACTTCGTGCGGGAGAGGGTTGGGGAGAGGGGAACGGCCATAGTTATTCGCCGGAGCGACAACACGTGCCTTGATCCAGGCGTAACGTTCCCATTCGCGGCCCTGGCTGACCAGATATTCTTCCAGTGCCGCAAAGCTTGTCACCAATGGGCCGCTGTCGCCGTACGGGCGCAACCGCATGTCGACGCGGAACACATAACCGTCGGCTGTGAGTTCGTTGATGATGCTGATCAGGCGTCGGCCCAGCCGGGTAAAAAACTCGTGATTGCTTAATTTCCTGGCGCCATTGGTTTCGCCGTCTTCCGGGTAAACGAAGATCAGATCGATATCGGATGAGACATTCAGTTCGCCGCCGCCCAGCTTGCCCATGCCGATAATCAGCAATTCCTGAGGCGTTGCGTTCGTCTCGCCCAACGGCGTGCCGAATT
>JACREA010000223.1 GCA_016218465.1 Nitrosomonadales bacterium
CCGCGCAGAAAAGCCAGTGGTTTGGCGCATTGGAACGGCATGGCGTAATGGTTTCCGCCGACGATATTCCGCGCAATGCGCTGCCGCGCTGGATTGCCGCCCGACTGAAACGTCAGAAACAGACCGCCGACGAGGCCACGCTGGAATTTCTCGCCGACCGCTGCGAAGGCAACCTGCTCGCAGCGTTTCAGGAAATCCAGAAGCTCGAGCTGCTGTTCCCGGCCGGGGAATTGTCTTTCGATCAGGTCAAGGATGCGGTGATGGATGTGGCGCGCTACGATATTTTCAAACTTTCCGAAGCCATGCTGAGCGGCAACGCGGTACGGTTCTCGCGCATTCTCGACGGGCTGCGCGCCGAGGGAACCGCAACCGTGCTGGTACTCTGGGCGATCAGCGAAGATATCCGCACGCTGGGCAAGGTTCTGCAAGCAATGCAACGCGGCGTTGACCTTGGCAATGCCATGCGCGACATGCGGGTGCGCAAGGACAGGCAGGGATTAGTCGAAAACGCGGCGCGCCGCTTGAAGTTTCCGTTCATCGAACGCGCCATGCAGCAGGCTGCGAGACTGGACAAGACTATTAAAGGCTTGCGCCAGGGTGACGTGTGGGACGAATTGCTGCAACTTGGGCTGCGCTTCGCCAAATGAACGACTTATTATTGGTCATCACCAACATGCCGGATGCGCAATCTGCGGCAAAACTTGCTCATCTGATTATCGAAGCGCGCGCTGCCGCGTGCGTTAACCAGCTTGCGCCCTGTACTTCGACATACAGCTGGCAGGGTAACATCGAAACCGCCACCGAAGTGCCGTTGCTGATCAAAACCACAAAGGCTGCTTATCGGCGCCTCGAAAAATTGATACGAGAAGAGCATCCTTACGAACTTCCCGAAATCATTTCTGTCTCTATATATAATGGTTTGCCCGCTTATCTGGACTGGGTAAGCAACGAAACTAAAATTAGTTGAGGAATTACCATGCGTTCTGTCTTTTTGTTGCTTCTATGCTTTATCGCTCCTGCTTCAAATGCGGAAGGTTTTCTTGATCGCCTGGGAGGTACAAAGCAGCCTGTATTTTTACCGCCAGATAAGGCTTTTGCTTTAAATATAAGTGCGCGTGATGCGCACACCTTACTGGCAAATTTCATGATCACGCCGGGATATTATTTATATCGCGAAAAAATCAGCTTCAAGTCAAATGACAACGCAATCAAGATCACAGAGGTTAAATTGCCCCGAGGGGAAATGAAACATGACCCCAATTTCGGCAACATCGAGGTTTTTCATCAGTCATTTCAAGCAGAAATCACGCTGGAACGTGGAACCACTAGCGCCGAAAACATCACATTGAACGCTATATATATGGGATGCAGCGAGCAGGGATTGTGCTACCCGCCTATCACCCCGATTCTGCGCGTCAGCCTGCCGGACGCAAGGACCGGTCTCCCGGTATCGCCCGTTATAACTGAAACGCCACCAACAGCCCAGGCTCCATTATCGGAAGGCTCCCAAATTGCCAAACTTTTCAAGAGTGGCAGTTTCTGGCTGATCATTTCCTTCTTTTTCGGAGCAGGGCTATTACTCGCCCTTACCCCTTGTGTGTTCCCGATGATCCCGATTCTATCCGGCATCATCGTCGGACGCGGCCACAAGATAACCCACTTGCACGCCTTCATGCTGTCGCTGGCTTATGTGCTGGGCATGGCGATTACTTATTCCGCCGTCGGGGTGGCGGCGGGGTTTTCCGGCAATCTGATCTCCAATGCGCTGCAAACACCTTGGGTACTGGGCAGTTTCTCCGCGCTGTTTGTGCTGCTATCGCTGTCCATGTTCGGATTATATGAGCTGCAAATGCCCAGTTCCTGGCAAAGCAAGCTGACCGACACCAGTAACCACCTGCACGGAGGGCACTTGTCCGGCGTGTTCATGATGGGCGCTTTGTCTGCCATCATTGTGGGACCGTGCGTGGCTGCGCCTCTGGCCGGGGCACTGCTGTATATTGGACAGACGCATGATGCGGTGCTGGGTGGAACCGCTTTGTTCGCGCTGGCTCTGGGTATGGGCGTACCGTTGCTGCTGATCGGCTCCTCGGCGGGCGTGTTGCTGCCCAAGGCCGGTGCATGGATGGATGCCGTCAAGTATTTCTTCGGTGTGATGCTGCTGGCGCTGGCGATCTGGATCATCCAGCCGCTGCTGCCTGTCAGCGTGCAAATGCTGTTGTGGGCGGCTCTGCTGATCTTCACGGGAGTATATTTGCGCGCGATGGATAGCTTGCCGCACAATGCCATCGCCCGCCATAAGCTGGTTAAAGGCATCGGCCTGTTCACCCTCCTGCTGGGCGTGGCTTATTTGATCGGCGCACTGTCCGGCGCGCACGACATCCTGCGGCCGCTCGGCAACATCGGGCGCGCCGGAACACCAGCACCCGCCACTGCACATTTCCCCCGAGTCAAGGATGTTGCGGAGCTCGATCAGCGCATCGCCCAGGCGCGCGGGCAGACTGTGATGCTGGATTTTTACGCCGACTGGTGTGTCTCCTGCAAGGAAATGGAGCGCTTCACCTTTGCTGATGCCGCTGTTCAGGCCAAACTCAAGTCGACCCTGTTACTGCAGGCGGATGTCACCGCCAACAACGAATCCGACCAGGCACTGCTCAAACGTTTTGGCTTGTATGGCCCGCCCGTGATCTTATTCTTCGACAAACAAGGCAAAGAGATGGGCGATTTTCGTGTGGTTGGCTATCAGGATGCCGCCCAGTTTTTGAAAACGCTGCAACAGGTTGGGTTGTAACGCTTTTTGTTTATCTACGTAAAACTCTAGACAACTCACCCTAATTTACGGCAAACTGCGCACATGAAAAACATTCTTGTGTTGCATGGGCCTAACCTGAATCTGCTCGGTAGCCGTGAGCCGGATGTTTATGGCCGCATCACGTTAGATGAAATTAACGCGCGTTTGAAGAAATTAGCGGAAACAAAAGGTGCAAGCATGACCTGTTTCCAGAGTAATGCGGAATCAGCGCTGGTCGAGCGCATTCAACAGGCAAGGGCTGATGGCACACAATTCATCGTCATCAATCCTGCTGCGTTCACCCACACAAGTGTGTCATTGCGCGATGCGCTGGCAGCAGTTGCCCTCCCGTTTATTGAGGTGCATCTTTCTAACGTATTTGCTCGCGAGGCGTTCCGCAAAGAATCGTTCTTTTCAGATATTGCCATTGGCGTAATCAGCGGCTTAGGTGCAGCTGGCTACGAATTTGCCGTGCAATTCGCACTAAACTATAAAAACCAAGCTTAAGGAGGCATCATGGATTTACGCAAACTCAAGACACTTATTGAGTTGGTAGAAAGTTCCGGCATTGCCGAACTGGAAATCAGCGAGGGCGAAGAACGCGTCCGCATCACACGCACCGCCGCATCTGTGCTGCAAACCTATGCGCCAGCCCCGCAGCAACCCATCATTACAGCTGCTGCACCACAAACCGCCGTTTCAGCAGCGGAACCCGCCAAACCAGCAGTAGCTGAAGGCCACGTGGTGAAATCACCGATGGTAGGCACTTTCTACCGCTCTGCTTCGCCAGGCTCCAAGGCATTTGTGGATGTCGGTCAATCCGTGAACAGCGGCGACACTTTGTGCATCATCGAGGCAATGAAGCTGCTGAATGAAATCGACTCGGATCAAAGCGGCGTCATCAAGGCAATTTTGGTTGAAAACGGCCAGCCCGTGGAGTTCGGTCAGCCACTATTTGTTATAGGGTGATGCCATGATAAATATGACCACCCAATACTTGTCCGTTTCGGCGTTAGCTAATGTGAGTGTAGCGAACGTTAAGCAGCGCATCTGCGGCCATAGCCAAAACGGCCAGCCCGTGGAGTTTGGGCAACCGTTATTTGTCATCGGTTAATCCTGCAAATAGCGCGAATCCCACGCAGCACCCAAGTTCGGAGCCAACAACACATGTTCGAAAAAATCCTGATTGCGAATCGCGGTGAAATAGCGTTGCGTATTCAGCGCGCCTGCCGCGAAATGGGCATTAAAACCGTCGTCGTGCATTCTGAGGCGGATGCCGATGCCAAATACGTGAAGTTGGCCGATGAGTCTGTGTGCATTGGCCCCGCACCATCCAACCAGAGCTACCTGAGCATCCCTGCCATCATCAGCGCGGCGGAAGTAACCGATGCGCAAGCCATCCATCCTGGGTACGGCTTCCTGTCCGAGAACGCTGACTTCTCCGAACGCGCCGAGAAGTCCGGCTTC
>JACREA010000220.1 GCA_016218465.1 Nitrosomonadales bacterium
CCGGAACTGCGGTTGGCCTTGTCGTAGGAAGACTTGTAGATGAACGGCAGCTTCAATGCGCGGCAGATTTCCTTCAACTGCCCGGCGGTATCCAAAGCCATTTGCCGCGATTCGATCACGCATGGGCCGGCAATCAAAAACAGCGGTTGTTTCAGCCCCGCTTCGAAGTGGCACAGCTTCATGCTGCAACCTTTTTTGTTTTGAGTGTTGCCTGACGTTGCAAAGCCGCTTCGACAAAAGCCTTGAACAATGGATGCCCTGTGCGTGGTGTTGAGGTGAATTCGGGGTGAAACTGCACGCCGACGAACCATGGGTGCATGGACTGCGGCAATTCCATCATTTCCGGCAGATCCTCTGAGGGTGTGCGTGCCGAAATGATCAGCCCGGATCTTTCAAGAATGGGCACGTAATGATTGTTCACCTCATAGCGGTGACGGTGCCGTTCGTTCACTTCGTCGCCGTAAATACGCTGCGCCATCGTGCCGGGCTTGACCGGGCAGCGTTGCGAACCGAGGCGCATCGTGCCGCCCAGATCGGAATCGCTGCTGCGAGTCTCTACCTTGCCATCACGATTGCACCACTCGGTAATCAGCGCCACGACCGGATGTTCGGATTCAAGATTAAATTCGGTGCTGTTCGCGTCCGTCATGCCCGCAACATGGCGCGCATACTCGATCACGGCCAGTTGCATCCCCAGGCAAATGCCCAGATACGGTATTTTGTTTTCGCGCGCAAACCGGATTGCGGCAATCTTTCCTTCCGTGCCTCGCTTGCCGAAACCGCCCGGTACCAGAATCGCGTCAAAGTGCGCCAAACCCTGTGTACCCGAGGTTTCGATATCTTCTGAATCGATGTACTCGATGTTCACCCTGGTCTCGGTGTGTATCCCGGCATGGCGCAATGCCTCGATCAGCGACTTGTAGGATTCGGTCAGATCGACATACTTGCCGACCATTCCGACAGTAACTTGATGCTGCGGATTTTCCAGCGCATGAACCAGCTTTGCCCATACCGACAAATCTGCGGGAGACAAATCCAAATCCAATTCTTCGCATATGATGCGATCCAGGCCTTGAAGATTCAGCATTTGCGGAACCTTATAAATGGTATCGACGTCCCACATCGAGATCACTGCCTCTTCGCGCACATTGGCGAACAGCGAAATCTTGGCGCGTTCATCGTCCGGTATCGGCCTGTCGGCTCGACAAATCAGGGCCGTGGGAAAAATACCGATCTCACGCAATTTTTGCACGCTGTGTTGCGTCGGCTTGGTCTTCAATTCTCCGGCAGTGGCAATGTAAGGGACCAGAGTGAGATGCACATAAGCTACCTGATGGCGTCGCAAACGCAAACCCATTTGCCGCGCAGCCTCGAGGAATGGCAGCGACTCGATGTCGCCGACCGTACCGCCTATCTCGACAATCGCCACATCGGCCATGCCGTCAAGCGACGACGCCGCGCCGCGTTCAATAAACGCCTGAATCTCGTTGGTGATATGCGGAATCACCTGCACCGTCTTGCCGAGATACTCGCCACGCCGCTCCTTGCGAATCACGCTGTCGTATATCTGGCCGGTAGTGAAATTGTTAGATTTGCGCATCTTTGCGGAAATGAACCGCTCGTAATGCCCAAGATCAAGGTCGGTTTCCGCGCCGTCTTCCGTAACAAAAACTTCACCGTGCTGGAACGGACTCATGGTGCCTGGATCGACGTTGATATAGGGGTCAAGCTTGAGCATCGTCACCTTGAGGCCGCGCGATTCAAGGATAGCCGCAAGGGAAGCGGCAGCGATGCCCTTACCCAGGGAAGAAACAACGCCGCCGGTAATGAAAATGTACTTGGTCATGGAGTGTGATGATACCGTAAAACGGCTTGCCCTCAAAATTCAGGCTGGTCGAAATCCGCTTTCAATTCATCTTTTGCGCCGCTTAGACAGTATGACTCACATGCATCAGGCAAACATAATTGAATGTGAGCCACGCACCATAAGCAGTAATCATCAAAACAAAAACTCCCGCTCGGGCGGGAGTTAAATGCAAAATTACAGCAAATGGATTAGTGCAGCAAAAGCGATAACTGAACAGAGGCGGAACAAGCTGACATCAGCGCATTCGGCAGCAAACCGAGCAATAAGACACCCAGGCCGTTCACACTCAAAAGCAGCGCAGCATCCGAATCAACAGCGATCGGCGTATGACTTTCCGGCGCGTCGAAATACATCAATTTGACAATACGCAGGTAGTAGAACGCCCCGACCAACGAGAACAGCACCGCGATGACGGCCAGCCAGATATGCCCCGTTTGCACCACGGCGTTCAGCACAGAGAATTTCGCATAGAAGCCGACTGTAGGCGGAACACCGGCCATCGAAAACATCAGCAGCAACATCAGGAAGGCTAGCCACGGGCTGCGTCGGCTGAGTCCCTTGAAGTCGTCGAGTGTATCGGCCTCGAACCCTTCACGCGATAACAACATAATCATACCGAACGCGCCGAGTGACATAATCACGTACACCACTGTGTAGAACATCGACGCTCCATAGCCTTCAACATTGCCGCTCAACAAGCCAAGCAGCATGAATCCCATATGGGTAATGGTAGAGTAGGCGAACATGCGCTTGATGTTGGTTTGCGCAATCGCGGAGATATTGCCGACTGCCATCGAAGCAATTGCAAGAATTATCAACATACCTGACCAGTGTTGCACCAGAGGTTGCAGGCCTTCGACCAGAATGCGCGCAACAAAGGCAAATGCGGCAAGTTTGGGAGCTGAGCCGATCAGCATGGTTATGGCGGTTGGCGCACCTTGATACACGTCCGGCACCCACATGTGGAAGGGCACAACGCCGAGTTTGAAGGCCAGACCCGAGACCACGAACACCAGGCCAAACACCAGCAAATTCTTTTCCGCCGCTCCGGACGTAATCGCCTTTGTTACTGCGCCCAACTCCAGTGTGCCGGTGGCGCCGTACAGCATGGACATGCCGTATAACAACAGGCTGGATGCCAGCGCGCCAAGTACAAAATATTTCATCGCGGCTTCGATGGAGATGGCGGAGTCGCGTTTTAAGGCAACCATCGTATAGAGGCTCAGAGAGAGCAACTCCAGTCCGAGATAAAGGGTGAGGAAGTGGTTTGCGGAGATCATCACCATCATTCCGAGCATTGCGAACAATACCAGCACCATGAATTCGCCGGTAAACATGTCACGCACGGTGAGATATAGTCTTGAATACACCAGCATCATCGACAACGCGAGGCAGGTAAAAAGTTTCAGTATGTCGGACATCAGATCGTCCACGAGCATATTATGGAAGGCATATACCACGCCGTTTTCGTGCGTGCCGACAATAATCAGTGAACAGCCCAGCAAGGTGAGCTGCACCAGCATGTAAGTGACCAATCTATCATTTTGCCTGATCATCAAATCCGCAATCAGTATTACGCACGCCATGGTCAGCACGAAGACCTCGGGGAGCACAGGCAATAAATCTGATATTACAAAGTTCATAGCGTCTGTTTCCGATTAAAGATTTGACAAGGCAATGCGAGGCGAGTCCGCAGGGGTTATCCGGCTCACTTTTGCGATGTTCGCCAATGGGTCATGCTGAGCGGTCCTAGGCAACAGCACTGCGTCATTCAGTCCTTCGATATTCTTGACACCTCGAGCAGTCGACACCTCCGTCAAGAGATGCTCTACGCTTGCCCGCATCCTGACGAGAAACGGTTCCGGGTTGAAACCGATCCAGAACACCAGCACCAGTAATGGCATTAACGTTGCTATTTCGCGACCGTTGAGGTCGGTAACAACAACATCCTCCTTCCGGGTCGATTCCCCCCATACCACGCGTTGCAGCATCCAGAGCATGTAGGCCACTGTAAGCACTACCCCGCAGATGGCGACTGCCCCGGTCGGCAGGTAATATTTAAAGGTTCCGACCAGCACCATGAATTCCCCGACAAACGAATTCGTTCCGGGAAGCCCGAAGGAAGCGAATGAAAAAATCGTCAGAAGCGTCACATAAACCGGCACTGTCATCCGCAACCCGCTGCAATCCGAGATAAGCCGGCTATGTGTTCTTTCATAGATCATGCCCACGCAAAGAAACAGCGCCCCCGTAGTAATCCCGTGGTTGACCATCTGAAGAATTGCCCCTTCGATACCCTCCGGGTTAAAGACGAACATTCCCATCGTAACAAATCCCATATGCCCGACGCTGGAGTAGGCGACCAACTTCTTGAGGTCGGTCTGCACCAGTGCCATGTACGAGCCCCAGATGATGGCAATCAACGAAAGCGCCAGGATGACCGGCGCAAAAGCATGGCTCGCATCGGGAGTTATCGGCAGATTGAATCTCAGAAACCCATAGGTACCCAGCTTCAGCATCACGCTTGCCAGCATTACGCTACCGGCGGTGGGCGCCTCCACGTGTGCGTCAGGGAGCCAGGTGTGAAAGGGGAACATAGGCACCTTTATTGCGAAAGCTACACCGAAGGCTAAGAACATCCATATCTGCAACTCTAACGGCA